>NZ_JBELQB010000079.1:0-513 GCF_046000485.1 Flavobacterium rhizophilum | reverse complement strand
CCGCGACCGCCCGAGCTCTGTCCCGCGAAATCGTCGCTGCCGCCCGACCAGTCGTCACCGCCGCGCGGGGCGCCGCCACCGCCGCCCGGCGCGCCGTCGAGCATCGTCAGCACGCTGTTGAAGCCCTGCAGCACGATCTCGGTCGAATAGCGGTCCTGCCCCTGCTGGTCCTGCCATTTGCGGGTCTGGAGCTGGCCCTCGAGATAGACCTTCGACCCCTTGCGCAGATAGCGTTCGGCGACATTGGCGAGGCCTTCGGAGAAGAGCTTGACCGTGTGCCATTCGGTGCGCTCCTTGCGCTCGCCCGAATTGCGGTCCTTCCAGCTTTCGGAAGTGGCGACGCGCAGTTCGACCACCTTGCCGCCGTTGGAAAAGGACCGGCTTTCGGGATCGCGCCCGAGATTGCCGACCAGGATGACCTTGTTGACGCTGCCCGCCATGGAAACTCCGCTGCTAATTCGATATCGAGAGACAAATGGCCGATATCCTTAACCTGAACAAGGCACGCAAGGC
>NZ_JBELQB010000078.1:0-515 GCF_046000485.1 Flavobacterium rhizophilum | reverse complement strand
GGCCGTCCCCGGGTAGCAGCGCGGCTGGCAGCAGGGTCATTGCGGGCGACCCGACGAAGCGCGCGACGAAGCTGTTCGCCGGGCGCGTGTAGATATCCATCGGCGCGCCGATCTGCTGGATGCGGCGATCGTTCATCACGACGATGCGGTCGGCTAGCGTCATCGCTTCGGCCTGGTCGTGCGTCACCATGATGATCGCGGCATCGACGCGGCGGCGGAGCTGGGCGAGCTCGACCCGCGTCCGTGTACGCAGCGCCGCATCGAGGTTCGACAGCGGTTCGTCGAACAGGAACACGCCGGGACGGCGCACGATGGCGCGGCCCATGGCGACGCGCTGGCGCTGGCCGCCCGAGAGCAGATCGATACGGTCGGTGAGGCGATTCTCCAGGCCCCGGTTGAGGATGGCCAGCTTCTCGCGGAACAGCTCGCGCATCTTGCCGCGAATGGCGAAGTTGAAACCGCGACGACGTCCACGGGCCATCGCCAGCGCCATGTTCTCCTCGATGGTCAGCGCC
>NZ_JBELQB010000077.1:0-516 GCF_046000485.1 Flavobacterium rhizophilum | reverse complement strand
TGGGCGCCGAGCGCCTCGGTGATGCCGGCGGCGCCCGCCTCGGAGGTTGCGGTGCCGATGACGCGCCAGCCGGCTTCGGCCAGGCGCAGCGCGATCGCGCGGCCGATGCCGCGGCTGGCGCCGGTGACGAGGGCGATGCGGCCGTTGAGGCGGAACAGGTCAGTGGTGTTCACGAGGGCTCCTGGGACAATAGGTGCGCCGGGGCGTGCGGCAAGAAAGTCGGGCGTAAACGTACCGAACCGTCATTCCCGCGAAGGCGGGAATCTAGGCCGGCTGACGTGGCGGCTCCGCCGATGAACCTGCGCGTCTGGATCCCCGCCTGCGCGGGGACGACAATGGGCCGGGTGCGGTGTTCGATGTCATCCCCTTTCGCCCCGAGCATCACCCGCCCCTTTTCATCGTCTCGCGCGCAATGATAACCTGCTGGATCTGGCTGGTGCCTTCGTAGATGCGGAACAGGCGGACGTCGCGATACAGGCGTTCGATGCCGTAATCGGCGATATAGCCCGCCCCGCC
>NZ_JBELQB010000076.1:0-517 GCF_046000485.1 Flavobacterium rhizophilum | reverse complement strand
ATCAAGCGTTGTGAACTAGAGTAGTCAATCGCCGCACGTTCTGATCGTTCGAGCTGCTGCTTGGCGTCAGCGAGTTGCCCGGCAATGAATTGGCGGGCGTAGGCACTAGCATCGTAGCGACGCTGGAGGTCGGTGCGAATGTAGCTTTCCGCGAAGCTATCGGCAATGCGAGCGGCCAACCGGGGGTCGGGGCTGCGAAAGCTAATTGTCGCAATCCGCGAATCCGGCGGCAGGCTGACGCTCATATTGTCGTGCAATATGGCTAGTACCTGTTCCTCCTGCGCTTGACGCGGTGTTAAGATGTTGGATGGCTTAAGCGTGAGCGGTGCCCGCATCGCCTTAAGGAACTGGGTATTACCAAACAGGTGCTGGTCACGTGCTACCGCCATCGCGACCGAACGGCTCCGGATTACGTCGAGCTGGGTCTGCAAAAATCGCTCGGCATCGATCGGATTACGCGATTGCTCGGTCTCGTCGGCTTTCAGGATACGGGTCGACTGTTCTTCGATTTTCACCG
>NZ_JBELQB010000075.1:0-517 GCF_046000485.1 Flavobacterium rhizophilum | reverse complement strand
CGGGTCGACCGTCGAGCAGTTCGCCTTCACGACGGGCTGCAACCTCGTCGCGCGCGTGCCGGTCGGCGAGATGTACAAGACGCCGTCGGGCCAGTGGAAGGAAAATACCGGCACGCCGGAGCTGGACGGGCGCTGCAAGTAAGCGCTTAGGGGCGTCTCCTTCTGTCGTCATCCCCGCCTTCGCGTGAACGACAAGACCAGGCGGTCGCAACAGATCGGCAAATCCGTTCATCGCCGCGTAACAATCGCGGGCGGTTGACACCCCAAGGCCCCTTGCCTAGACGCAACCCTGCCTTGGCGGGATCGCTCGCCGATCGTGCGCTTTCCTTCCCCGGCCGATACGATTGGGCAGAGGATGGCGCATGGCGGAAGAGGGTCCGGGACAGGACTTCGGCGGCACGGCGGACGATCCGCGGCTTTCCGCGCTCGATGAGCGGCTTCGGGAAGCGCGACATCGGGAAGCGGTGCGGACGGGGCAGGCGGCACCCAATGCGGACGCGGGCTATTCGCTCGGCAA
>NZ_JBELQB010000074.1:0-519 GCF_046000485.1 Flavobacterium rhizophilum | reverse complement strand
ACGATAGTTCGTTTCTACCGGGTGAGATTGCCCGACATCGCCAACAGCGAGCGCGCCACCGACGCTTTCATCGCCGACGCCCGTAACGCCGCGCCGCAGGCTGGCTGGGAGATCCGCAGCCGCTCCAATGCCTCGCCGCAGCTCGAGCGCAACATCAGCCGTTTCACGCAGTTCCTGACCCTGGTCGGCCTCGCCGCACTGCTGGTCGGCGGCGTCGGCGTCGCCAATGCGGTGAAGAGCCATATCGACCGCAAGCTCGAGGTGATCGCGGCGTTCAAGGCCATCGGCGCTACCGGGCGCGTCGTGTTCGGCATCTATCTCGCTCAGGTCATCCTGCTCGCCGCGATCGGCTCGGTGATCGGCCTTGCGCTCGGCGCCGCCATGCCCTTCGCCATCGTCGGCCTGTTCGGCAAGCTGTTGCCGCTGCCGGTGGTCGCGGCGGTGCATCTCGACGAGCTGGCGCTGTCGTTCGTCTATGGGCTGCTGACCGCGCTGGCCTTCGGCCTGTGGCCGCTCGGC
>NZ_JBELQB010000073.1:0-522 GCF_046000485.1 Flavobacterium rhizophilum | reverse complement strand
TCGAGAACTCGCCCATCCCGATGTTCTGCACATGGACATGCTGGCCCGGTGCGATCGGCACCGTGGCGAAGCCGATGATCTGACCATAGCGCTTGACCGGCTCCCCGACTGCGATCGGTTTCACCGCGACCTTGTGACCGGCGGGAATGCGTTCGGTTGCCGCGATCCCCTGCGCCACCTCCGCGCCCGGCAGCAGCGCCGTCCGCGCAATCACCACGCTGTCATCGGAATGCAGGCGGATCACGGGTGTCGGGGCCATGGCTAGTGTCCTTGTTGGCTCTGGCGTCTTTCACCTCTCCATTAAGGGAGAGGTGAAAGGAAATCAGTCAGCAGGCTTCTACGCTTTGCCGCCGGAATTTTTCCGCGTCTCGGCGATGTGGCTCTTGGCGGACATCGCCAGCAGGCCGCTGTCGTTCATGATCGTCACCAGCTTGAAGCCGCGCTCGATCGCGAGTGCGGCACCCGGCGCGCCGCTGCAATGGATGCCGGGGAAAATGCCGCGCTTGTCGCATTCCTTCACGA
>NZ_JBELQB010000072.1:0-523 GCF_046000485.1 Flavobacterium rhizophilum | reverse complement strand
CCAATTGCCGCAGCATTTGCTGTAACAGCCATTGATGTGTTGCCTAATGAATTGGCTGCTGCGCTTACTGTTATTTTTACAGGTACAGATGTATCAATATCCGGAACTTCAAAATCAAACTCCTGTTCATTATTAATATTGAATTGTTCACCCAGCCATTTACGGCCAACCCGGGCAATATTTACAAGATCCTGTTCATGATACTGATATTCATCAAAAGTAGAAACATTTAAAGTTGGTGCCGATGCTGGCTGCAGCTGTTGCTGTATACGTTTACCGGGGCCACTGCCCGATGTAACATAATAATAGGAACGGCTGGCATATAAATTATTATGTGTACCGCTTTCCTCATTCCAGTTATCAACTCCTTCGGCATATAGTAATATATAATCGCCACTATCAAAATCGCCATCTTCTTCTCCCACAAAACGCACAGCATTCTCTTCAAGGTCGGCCGGATAAGGCGTAGCATTTAAAAGTGGAAGCATGCGCCCGCCATTGCCATAAATTTTAATGTTACGCG
>NZ_JBELQB010000071.1:0-523 GCF_046000485.1 Flavobacterium rhizophilum | reverse complement strand
TCACGATGTTTGCATTGACAAATTCGTCCTGCGCCATAGCTGTCGGAGGCGGGTGTCCTGCGTTGTAAGGACCGGGCGCGTCCCCTATAAGGCCCCAAGAGTTTGCGGAGCGTGAGCTTCGCGCGGAGGAGATCGACGATGCCGTGGAAGAATCAAGGCGGAGGCCCCTGGGGCTCCGGTCCGAAAGGTCCCTGGGGCTCCGGACCGCAATCACCCGGACCGAAGCCGCCTGATCTTGAAGATCTTCTGCGCCGCGGCCAGGACAAGTTGCAGACGATGCTGCCGGGAGGAAACTTCAGCGGCATGGGCATCGCCCTGATCCTTGTCGCCGCGCTGGCAATCTGGGGACTGTCCGGCTTCTTCCGGGTGCAGTCGGAAGAACTCGGCGTCGTGCTGCGCTTCGGCAAGCATGTGCGCACGGTTCAGCCCGGCCTGAACTACCATCTGCCTTATCCGATCGAGACCGTGCTGCTGCCGAAGGCGCTGCGTGTTTCGACTCTCAGCATCGGTATGCGTGTTGTCG
>NZ_JBELQB010000070.1:0-523 GCF_046000485.1 Flavobacterium rhizophilum | reverse complement strand
GAAGTGTGCCACCTTTAAATGTACGTGTAAAATCAAGCATTTGCTTTTCATTCATAGTAAAATAAGCGCGCATCATGCGGCTGTCTGATACTGTAGTAAGCGGTTCCTGTGTGGTAGAGCTTACCAGTGCGCCTTCCCTAAAAGGCATACTGCCTATAACACCACTTACAGGGGATATTATGCTGCCGTAATTAATATTTGCAGCAATACTATTATAAGCAGCCTGTGCTTGTGCCAGGTTTGCTTTTGCGGTTTCAAGCTGTACTTTGCTTATTATATTACGGTCTACCAGCGGTTTTAACCTGTCTGCCTCAACGCGGGCAGCATCTACACTGGCTTTTGCTGCAGCGGCATCCTGGTTAAGGGTTTGTGTTTCAAGTTTAAACAGTAATTGCCCTTTGTTTACATGCTGCCCTTCATCAACATATATTTTTTGGATAAACCCGGTTACTTTAGGGCGTATCTCTACATTTTGCTGCCCTTCCAGGTTAGCGGTATATTCTTCAAATGTAGTAGCATCGCC
>NZ_JBELQB010000006.1:0-286567 GCF_046000485.1 Flavobacterium rhizophilum | reverse complement strand
CCCGCATAGGCAGGGTTGATCACGTTCATGTTATACATGTACTGCGTGTAGTGCGGATCCTGCTGGGCAGAAACATCCGCCAGGCCGCACAGCGCAACAAGCGCCGCTAGGTATATTTTCTTCATGTGTCTTTTGTGTTAATAATTAGTAAACCAAGGGAGACAAAGCCTCCCTTAGCTTTGGTTTTCTTCTTATTCTTCTCTGTTAATGTAAACCCATCCGGTTTTACTATCACCATTACCTAGTTCGATAGAGTAATAGTAAGTACCTGTTGGCAGTTCATTACCTTTTTTGTCCTGACCATACCATTCGTTAGTATAAGCTCCTTGGGTAAACACCTCTTTACCATAGCGGTTAAAAATGCTTATCTTTCTTACATTAAACCCTGTAAGATCGAAGTTATCGTTCAGTGTATCCCCATTTGGAGAGATACCTTTAGGAATCATACAGGCAACAGTATCTACAGTTTCAGAAAGAACTGCCGGACAGCTTACGTCTCCTGTAGGAGTCACCGTCACGGTATATTCTCCCGGTTCTTCTGCAACAACAGAAGTACCTGTTCCAACAATAGCACCTGTTGAATCAGTCCATTCAATAACAACATCAGCTTCAGTATAGTCTTCTCCTAAAGAAACTTCTAAAATATAAAGGTTATCCTCACAACCTGCTGCAATAGTTAAAGCTGGAGTAGGAACTATATCCACAATGAAACTTGTTTCATCTGTACATTCCAAACCTTCAACCTGAGCATAGATATAGATAGTTTGATCTGTTGTTATTTCATCACCCACAGCAAGCATATCACCTGTTCCGTCAGGACCTGTATAATAATTATTATTATCACTTAGTGCAGGAAGCACATAAACATCACATTCTGTCACATTGTCAAGTAAATCGGCAACCGGAGATTCATGAACAATAACAGTTACTGCTTCAGTAGCCTCACAGTCAACAACAACACTTACTTCATAAATACCCGCCTCAGTAGCATTAATGCTTGCTCCTGTTTCCGGCAAATCAGCACCGTCCAGTGTCCATGTAATAGTTGCATCTGCAATATCAAAGTTAATTGGCTCAACAGTTAAAGTGCTGGACTGACCTTCACACACATCCAGTTCGCCTTCTAAAGTAAATTGTGGTGGGTTATCTGAAATAACGATTTCAAATGAACCAATATAGTAACATTCACTTCCTGTTTCCTGTACTCTTACATAAATTGTTTCAGTTGTATTTGTTTCATGCTCATCGGCAAGGTTATCATCTCCACCTGCAATAGCAGCCTCTTCTGTTTCATAGAATGTTATGGTAAAGTTCTCAGGGTTTGTTAATCCTGCAACAAAATCAACCATAGCATCGTTAAGGTCTACAGTTACTATTTCACCTGTTGTACAAATACCAATATCTACAAGGTTATCTACAACAACCTCTTCAGCTAAACGAATTGTAACATCACTCTCTTTAACAAGAAGCTCACCGTTACAGTTTGTATAAGTAGCACGTGCAGTTAGTGTAGTAGGTTCTGTAACACAAACAGTAATATCTTTCTGGTCACTGTAAGTTACTCCGTCCTGTAACCATTCGAACACAACATTAGTGTCTCCATTTGGTGTAAATCTCCATGCTTCTTCAGTAGCAGTCCAAGCACCTGTATTTCTGTCTGTAGGAACATAAGCTTCAGTACCGTCAGCATTTTGAAGCCCAAGTACACCGGCACCATTTTGCCAAGAAGTACATGGTACTCTGTTACCAACATAAACCTCAATTACATTAGAGATCTCGTAAATTACAATTTGAGTTGTTTGTGCACCAACATCAGGGTTATTGTTACAAGTACTGCTAAACTGAGCCACTTCAGAGAAGTTAACTACAAGTGCACGACAAGGATATGTACCTAATACCTGATAGTTAATGTCAGGATTAGCCACATCATTATCCTGGTTAGGATCGATATCCTGATACACACCATAAATAGCATTAAGGATAGGGAATCCTGTATTTGGTATAGTCTGGTTAAATGAATAAGGACAGTATCCTTCAGCATCAGTTGTATCGAAAGAAACAACTCCGTTAGAACCAACTATAACTTCAGAGTAGATTTCTCCAAAGAAACAGAATTCAAAAGGAAGCTCTACTACCGGAGACCATACGTCATCCGTACCAACCGATACCGGAGTACCTCCTGTGAATGGGAATGGCGGAGCATAATCAATAGATTCTATTTCATAAGAAGTAGTTTCACCAGTAAGCATGTAGTTAGCGCTTAGCGGCACACAGTTGTCTTCATCAGGACAAACTATATATTCAGACCCAGGTAATATAATATCTAATTCAGGATCAAATACCTCAACATTAGCACACCCAGGCGGGTTGAATATTGAGAATAATTGTGGTCCTGACCATAAACTGGAATCATCTTCTCCACAAATAGCTCTTACATAGAATTCATAATACTCACCCGAAACAATATCGTTAGCGATATAAGAAGGATCATCGGTTACAATTACAGATGTAGTTGGCTCATCACCAGGAGCACCGGATCCCATAGCCTGAACTACAACTTCCCATTGTGTTTCAGAACCTGTAGGTGTCCATGAAAGGTTAATATAAGAAGCTCCCTGTACTGCTTCAGCTATTAAATCTGTTGGCTGAGGACAGGTTACAACTTTAAATAATACATTATCAATAGCAGCCGGTGGCTGTACTTCAGTAAATGTATTGTTTCTCCATTCAAACACTAATCTAACTGTTTGCCCTGCATAAGCAGTAGCATTGAAGATTTGTGTTTCTGTAGTCCACTCTGGGTTTTGACTGTAATCATCACCTAGTTGTAGTCCGTCTGCATCTGTTATCTGAGTACCTGGTTGAGGCGTAAAGGCTACCGGTACTAACCATACTCTGAAATAATCATTTTCTGATGTATCTCCAGCAGATTTCCAATCAAATGAAAGCTGAGCATCTGCTATAGTTGCAGGAACTTCAATATCTCTAAAAGCATGTACTGTAGAACCTTGATTCGCGGTATATGCATTAGTTACACCACCATCATTTGTAATATATAATGATTTATCAGGGCTATTGCTTACTGCTGTCCCTACAGTCCAAACATTAGGCTGTCCCATATTCAGAAGAGTCCAGTTTGTCTCATCAGCATCAAAGTCATCTTCAAAATCCATTTGTGCAGGTACCTGTGGTAATACAAATATTGCAGGCCCTATCCATAAACTAGTATCCCCTGCTCCACAGTTACTCCTTACCCATACATAGTATATCTCACCAGGAGTCAGATTAGTTGCTGTAGCATTTGTGTCCGGAACATTTTCTGTTGGCGTAGTATCATCATCAGGAGCCATATCAGATGTACTAACATAGTAATCATATGAAAACGGGATTGTTTCCGGCGCTTCCCATGCAATGTCTGCTGTTGTTTCAGTTAAGTTATCTGCAGTTACATTATCCGGAGCAGGACAGGTAATAAGAGAAAGGTTAACATTGTCTACAGCTGCCGGAGGGTTATCTCCAAAAATGCCATCGTTTATCCATTCAAACACAAGTCGGATGGTTGTCCCTTCATAATCTGCAGCTGGTACAACAAAAGCTTCAGATGTCCATGAAGTATTCTGATTATAGTTACCACCTATCTGGTCTCCGTTACTACCATCAATCTGAGTACCTGTTACAGGATTATAGGTAACCGGAACAATCCATACTCTTAAATAATCATAGATACTTTCTCCTTCTGCTTTCCAGTCAAAAGTAAGATATAAGTCTTCTGCTCCCGCAGGAATCTCAATATCCCTGTATGCATGAACAACTGATTCCGCATCATTCGTGTAAGCATTAGTTACACCATCATCATTAGTTATATAAAGGGAACTTCCAGAACCATTACTTGTAGCAGTACCAACTATCCATTTATTAGTTTGAGTACCGTTATTTAATGTCCAGTTTATTGTTCCTTCAAAGTCTTCGCTAAAATCAAGCTGAGCAGGAATTTGTAACGTGTTAATTGTTACAGGGCCAACCCATAAACTTGTGCTTCCGCTACCACAGTTACTTCTTACCCAGAAGTGGTACATTGTAGACGGAGTTAAATTGTTTAATGATACATCTTCTGTTGATACGTTACCCGTAGGTGTTGTAGTATCGTCCGGAGCTGTGTTATCTTCACTTACATAGTAGTCAAACGTAGGAGTTACCGATGTTGGTCCGTCCCAGTTAAAAGTAGCACCGTTTAAAGTTTCGCTACCAGCAGTTAGGTTTGTTGGGATTGGACAATCAACAAACTCAAGATTAACGTTATCTACAGCAGCAGGTGGATTTGTACCGCCACTACCATCGTTTCTCCATTCAAACACAAGTCTCATTACCTGACCTGCATAAGCAGAAGCATTAACATAATACTCTTCGGTAGTAAAGGTAGCGTTCTGATTATGGTTGCCACCTATCTGTACCCCGTTAGTGTTATTAATTAATGTTCCCTGTGTAGGATTAAATGTAGCAGGTACTAACCATACTCTTAAGTAATCATAAGTACTTTCACCATCTGCTCTCCAATCAAAAGAAAGTGTTAATGCATCTATCGTTGCAGGCATTTGAATATCCCTGTAAGCATGAACAACAGTAGTTGATGAATTTGTATAGGCGTTAGAAACACCATCATCATTAGTGATGTAAAGCGATTGAGTTCCGCCATTATTTACAGCATTACCTATAATCCATTTATTGGTTGAAGTACCATTGCTTAATGTCCAGCCAGATACTGCCTCAAAATCATCACTATAATCCAGGTCGCCCGGTATTTGTGTAGTTGTAAATGCAAATGGACCTGCCCAGGCACTAAAAGTACCGTCTCCACAGTCTGCCCTTACATAGTATTCGTAGTTAGTTGAAGGAGTAAACGGAGTACCATCTGTTTTTGCAGTAGCATCAAAGTTAACGTTTGTAGTTACTGTAGTACCGGCACCTGCAGGAATACCCGCGCCATTGTCCTGAATTGCTATTTCCCATGATGTAGCACTATTTGCATCCCATGAAAGATCTGCCGATGCGTCATCAATATTTGTTGCTGTTAAGTTTGTAGGCGGTGCACAGTTAACAACCTGTACTGTTAAAGTATATGGTGTTGATTGTGGTGCAGCATATGTAGATATTACAACATAGTATGTAGTACCCGCTGTAACATTTATTATTGGCATAGAAATAGGGTTCGTACCGTTACCGGTTCCTCCAGCAATACAGTTAACACCTATATCATCACAGCTTTCATAAACAAAAGCTCCTGCAAAGTTTCCTAAGTTAGTCGCATCAATACTAATTACACCATCTGCAGGTGCCGTATATGCATAAACAACATCATCACCGTTAAGGTAAGAACTAGTTGTTCCACAACCTGAAGCACCAGGAGAACCGCTGTAGTCATCTCCATAGCCTGCTGTGTTATCTGTAGTTGAGTATGGTAACGAAGTAATCTCTATAGGCGCAGCACATGTTGCTCCAAGCGCCACTGTACTAAAGTTAAGCGGGTTTGTCCAGTCACTTACGTTTCCTTCAGAATCACAAACCGAACGTACATACGCTTTATAAACAGTACTAGCCTCAAGCCCGGTTGCCTGATATGGCAATGTACCTGTATAAGGCACTCCAACACCTGTAGGCACTTCATCTATAGGAACTATCTCTATTTCCCATGCTGTAGCACCGTTAGCGTCCCAATTAAGCTCTACACTATCCAACCCGGGGTTAGAAAATGTTAGGTTAGTTGGAGCCAAACATTGCTGCACAACACTTACGTTGTCAACCAGCCAATGATCTCCATTGTTACCAGATCTTACAAAAGCAACATAAACATCCTGCCCAACTGCATCAGCAGGCAAGTTAACAGTTACAAGTGTATAATCTGTTGAGACAAAATCATCATCTGTCCACTCTTCAAGAAGAGTATAATCTGCCAAAGATGACGGATCTGATGAAGTAGAAATCATCACTTTTAAAACTGTTCCTTGCGGTCCTGACTGTACCGTTCTTGAATAAAAACGTAACTGCGGGTTAGCAGGCGCAGTAAATTGTGGTGTTACCAACCAGTCTTCAGGTGTACCCGAAGGTACGCTTTGAGCAGCGATGTAAGCGGCATAGTCGCCCTCATAAGGAGGCTGAATAGGACTTCCTAATGGGCTTTGCACCCAGGTAGTAGTCGTACCAGTACCTACACCGTTGTCATAAATTCCCCAATCTGTTGGGGGCCATGTCTCAAAACCTTCCATTGCCAATTGTCCAAAACTGGCAATAGAAAATAATGACATGAAAATCATGAAAGTAAATTTTCTCATAGAATTATGTTAGTTTTGGTAGAATTAAGGAATCAAAATTAAAAAAATATAACATTTTAGTAACTTTTTGTTTTCATTTAACGTTTTCATTAAATTATATTCGATTTTTTTACAAAATCAACTTTCATATATTTTGTATTTTTGCACTCTTTAAATAACATTTATGCTGGAGAAAGAAGAAATTAAGTTTGAAAAAACTGTAATTGTTGGGATTATAACACAAAATCAGAGCGAAGAGAAGCTAACTGAGTACCTTGATGAGTTAGAATTTTTAACATTTACAGCCGGTGGTGAGGTGATAAAGCGTTTTTCACAAAAAATGGAGAAACCTAACCCTAAAACCTTTTTGGGTACCGGAAAAATGGATGAAATCTATCATTTCATTAAAGAAAATGATATTTCGACGGTGATTTTCGATGATGAATTATCACCTGCTCAACAAAAAAATATAACAAAGATTTTTGGAGAATGTAAGGTGCTGGACAGAACCAACCTTATACTCGATATTTTTGCCCAAAGGGCACAAACCTCTTATGCCCGTACACAGGTAGAGTTAGCACAATGCCAATATCTGTTACCAAGGCTGTCGGGAATGTGGACTCACCTTGAAAGACAAAGGGGTGGTATTGGTATGCGTGGTCCCGGTGAAACGGAAATTGAGACCGACCGTCGTATTGTTAGAGACAGGATTGCCCTTTTAAAGGACAAGATCAAAACTATAGACAAGCAAATGTCTGTACAACGAAGTAATCGCGGGGCTTTGGTTAGGGTTGCCCTTGTAGGGTACACCAACGTAGGCAAGTCTACCCTTATGAATACCATAAGCAAAAGTGAAGTATTTGTAGAGAATAAACTATTTGCAACACTGGATACTACAGTAAGAAAGGTTGTTATTAAAAATCTCCCGTTCCTGCTGTCTGACACTGTAGGTTTTATAAGAAAACTACCTACACAACTGGTAGAGTCGTTTAAAAGTACGCTAGACGAAGTTCGTGAAGCCGACCTACTCTTACATGTTGTAGATATTTCGCATCCT
This sequence comes from Flavobacterium rhizophilum, assembly GCF_046000485.1. Classification (NCBI taxonomy): domain Bacteria; kingdom Pseudomonadati; phylum Bacteroidota; class Flavobacteriia; order Flavobacteriales; family Flavobacteriaceae; genus Flavobacterium; species Flavobacterium rhizophilum. The sequence goes on along the minus strand of NZ_JBELQB010000006.1, from coordinate 279,205 downwards.
GACTTTGAAGACCACATCGCATCGGTTAACCAAATATTACAGGATATAGACAGTATAGACAAGCCTACCATAATGGTTTTCAACAAAATTGATGCTTATAAGCCTCTTGTGATTGACGAAGACGATTTGATGACAGAAAGGACATCTAAACACTATAGCCTGGAAGAATGGAAAGCCACATGGATGAGTAATGTGGGAGAGAAAAATGCACTTTTTATCTCGGCAACCAACAAAGAAAATTTCGAAGAATTTAGGGAAAAAGTGTATGAAGCTGTTAGAGAAATACACATAACACGTTTTCCTTATAACAATTTCCTTTATCCTGATTATAAGGAAAACCATTCTGAGGAAAAAGAATAAAGAAAATCCGGCCCTGTAAAGGCCGGATTTTTGTTTTTATTAATACTCCTTTTCTACTTCAATACCCAAACAAACCTTCTTATAAACACTGGAAAGTTTATCCTTACTTACAGGTAAAAGATAATTATAAACCTTACAGAAAGTATCCGGATTCTCATCGGCAATATAGGCTATATCAGCGAAAAAACCTTCTGCATATTCCCCATCCACATATGGTGCAATATTTGAATACTTCTCAATACAATTTCTTGCATTGGCCACACATTTTTTGATAATTAAACTATTATGCCATCAAAAAACAACCAGTCTCCTTTACTAGTAGAATATGTTAAACCATAAAAAAAACGAAACTCCTTTTCGTTAAGGGGTATAATACTCTCCACGGCATAGTCGGTTGGTTCGCTTTTGGCATCCAGTACCTTCCTTATTCTTGATATATTATCTTTATAATCGTCCAGTGTTCTTAGCGAGTCTATCACAAATACAAGTTTTAATGTATCAGTTATGCCAGTTTCGGCTAATTTGTCCGTTTCTGTTTTCGTAGTCTCAACAGTATCCGCATCATTAACCGTTATTACATTATCATCATTGATTGCTTTATCCTCTTTGCATCCAAAAAGAAAAATGGCACAAAGCATAGTGATAAACAATCTTGTAAAAAATTGGTTTTGCATAGGTTATAATGAATTTAATACAGCTTAAAAATAATAAAAAAGGCTGCCAAAAAATGACAGCCTCTCTTTATATATCATATTTAATTAAAATCCGTAATTAACGGCTACACCAAACACCTGACGTATCTGGAAACCTCTAAAGGCGTTATCGTCATAAATTGTTTGGAACGACAGATTAGTGGTTAAGTAACGGTTTATTTTCATTACTATGTTAAGCTGATAGTCCAAATCGACGTTTTGAGGATCTTCCAGGTAATTGGAATATAGGTTAAGTATATTTTCAAATGATACGTTTTCCCATACCTCAACTTTGTAATAAGCCGATGCGTTGAAACCCAGCTCATAGCGCATTGATTTACCTTCGTCCACTCCAAAATAGGCAGCGTCGGGCAGGGTAAAGTTCTTATCTACAAAAGTGATTTTTGAAGTGGCCGGAGACAGGTTTATTTTAAAGTTATCGTCTTTTTTATACATCATACCCGGACCAAAAAGCAAATAACCCGGAGACATAAAGTTGGTATACTCATCTCTTATCTCTGCACCGTTCTCATCGGTACCGTATTTGTATCCTTTTGCGAACTGAGTTTTAAAGTTTAAAAAGGCAGAATAGTACCATCTTTCGGTAGCCTGTTTACCTAATACCGAATTGATTTCTATCTTATCATCGGTTTTCTTGGTATATGAGCTGTTTTTTGTCCTTACAAGACCGTAAGCGCCAATAAACTTATTATCCCACGCCCAAGGGCCTTTTTTGTAGTTTATATCGTAGTTTATACCTACACTACCCGATATGTTATTCTCTCCACCGGCAATCCAGTTGTCAAAAGTTGACTGGTTAAACAATAAGGATGCGTTTCCTTTTTTCGTCCATGGGCCAATGGTATCATTATCGGCCGCTGCGGCATTTTCATCTTGTGCCTTAGCTGATATAAAACCAAATAACGCAACTGCAAATAGTACTTTTTTCATCATAACTGTGTTGTGGTTTTACACAAATATATGTAAATAGCAGTAAAACCGTACAGTTAACAAAAAGTTAAATCTTAGGTTTTTTGTATAAAGGTACTGATGAACAGGCCTCTCCAAACATAATACTTCGGGCCACAGGCATAAGTTTTTGCATGGCTAACATATAAGCCTCATCGGGTACCGGTTTGTGTGAACAACCCTTAATAATTACGGGTTTTCCCTCATAAGGAGTATAATCCAGACCGTTAAGGATCTCGTTATATATCATTACATCAAGCTGATGCAGTTCTCCCTGCATTACCTTTTTAGCAAAAGGCTGTAAATAGGATGTTATAAGCATGTATGCCCATGCGGGCACAATGGCATCTTCACTACAGTATACTGCCACATACTTATCATGATACTGCTGCCAGTCGTGATTTTTTAATGCATCACGAAAATCTTTTTCCTTAAGCACCAGTCCCTGCCAAAGCCACTGGGTAATATCTATAGTTATTCGTTCTTCTTTCGGGTAATAATCTTCCAGGTCAAAAACCTGAAGGGCACTGTTTGCCACCCTGTTTACTATTTCTTCTTGTTCCATTATTATCAACATTAGAGGTTGTTATCCTGACGAAGGAAGGATCTAAAAATATGATGTGAGATTCTTCATTTCGTTTCACTTCAATCAGAATGACAAACTGTGTTCAATGTAGCTGATGACTGAACACTTTTCTTAAAGCATACCAAGCTCCAGCTTAGCCTCTTCGCTCATAAGGTCGCGTGTCCATGGCGGATCGAAAGTAATCTCAACCTCGGCAGCTTTCACTCCTTCAATTTTTGTAATTTTTTCTTCTACTTCCTGCGGAAGGCTCTCTGCCACAGGGCAGTTAGGCGATGTAAGGGTCATAAGGATTTTTACCTCATGATCTGTATTTACCATTACATCATATATCAGTCCCAGTTCGTAAATATCAACCGGAATTTCAGGGTCATAAATAGTTTTTAAAATCTTTACAATTTCTTCCCCCAGCTGTGCAGTGTCAATTTGCTGTTCCATAGTATTTTAATTTTTAGCCTGAAATGCCAGGGCATACATTTTAATCTGTTTAATCATAGAAACCAGTCCGTTTGCTCTGGTAGGCGACAAATGTTCCTTAAGTCCTATCTCGTCAATGAAAGCTGTATCAGCCTCCAGTATATCGGTAGCTTTCTGGTTTGAGAATACCCTTATAAGTATCGCTATAATACCTTTGGTAAGTATAGCATCGCTATCGGCAGTAAAAACAATATTATCGTCTTTTTGCTCGCCGTGAAGCCAAACCTTGCTCTGGCAACCTTTAATGATATTCTCCTCTGTTTTATATTGCTCATCAATCAGTGGAAGGGAGTTACCCAAATCAATTACATACTGGTAACGCTCTTCCCAATCATCAAACATTGAAAATTCGTCTACAATCTCTTCCTGAATCTCTCTGATATCCATTTTGTTTTATTTCTTTTTAAAATCAGATGCTGCCATAATTTTGTCTACAACATCTTTTATTTCCTGTGGCGGATTACCATGATCAAAGCTTTTGCTCTGGTAGGTTTTATCTCCGCGTATTACTTTTAGGTTTGCTATTGGTGCTGCATCTACCTGATGCTTTACACTTGGCGCCTTAATATCATTAAGCCCTTCAATATTTACCCTCTCAAGTGATTTTAAAAGGCTGTTCCATTCGCCGTTTTTAAGTCCGGCTATAACCACATCCTTAAGGTCTCTGTCTTTAATAGTAATAACCGTATCCTGTTTTACAATTACCTTTTTGTAACTGCCTCTGGTTATGGCTTCATACTCAAACGAAATCTTATCACTTTCCTTTTTAAGTGCCGATGCACATCCTACGGCAAAAAGTGCCAATAGTACAATTGCTGCAAACTTTTTCATACAATAATTTTATCGTAAAAGTAGGTATTTTAAAATTTAACCCAACATTGTTTGCGCTTTCTTAACAGCAGTAACAAGAGCATCTATTTCCTCTTTCGTATTGTAAAAAGCAAACGAAGCCCTTACGGTTCCAGGTATCTTAAAGAAATCCATAACCGGTTGTGTACAGTGGTGACCTGTTCTCACGGCTATGCCCATTTTATCTACAATAGCGCCAATATCATATGGATGGATGTTGTCCACATTAAACGATATTACCGATGTTTTTTCGTTAGCCGTACCAATAATTTTAAGATCTTCAATTTCCAGTAGCTTTTCGGTACCATAAACCAGTAATTCATGCTCATAGGCTGCAATGTTATCAAGCCCTATTGCGTTAAGGTAATCTATAGCCGTACCCAGTACAATACCTCCTTCAATATTTGGTGTACCTGCTTCAAATTTATGAGGCAAATCGGCATAGGTAGTTTTTTCAAAGCTTACCTCTTTTATCATTTCGCCACCACCCTGGTAAGGCGGCAGCTTATTAAGCCATTCCTCTTTACCATACAGTATACCGCTACCTGTTGGACCGCAGGCTTTATGTCCTGATAAAGCATAAAAATCACAGTCCAGTTCCTGTACGTCAATTTTTAAGTGTGGTGCTGCCTGAGCTCCGTCTATAAGTACCGCTGCACCTACAGCATGTGCTTTATCAATAATATGTTTTACAGGATTAATGGTTCCCAGTGAGTTGCTAATATGGTTAACAGCAACCAGTTTGGTTTTTTCAGAAATGCGTTTTTCAAACTCCTCCATGATAAGTTCGCCGTTTTCATTCATCGGGATGACAACCAGCTTGGCTCCTGCCCTTTCGCAAAGCATTTGCCACGGCACTATATTACTGTGGTGTTCCATTGCCGATACCATAATCTCATCACCAGCCTTTACAAATGCAGAAAAACCGCTTGCAACAAGGTTAATACCATGAGTGGTACCTGCTGTAAACAGTACTTCGTAGCTTTGTTTGGCGTTAATGTGCCTTTGAATTTTTTGCCTTGAAATCTCGTAGGCATCGGTTGCCATCTGGCTAAGGGTATGCACACCCCTGTGTATATTGGAGTTTATTTCTCCATAGTATTTTGAGATCGCATCTATAACCACCTGCGGTTTTTGTGATGTTGCCGCATTATCAAAATATACCAGTGGTTTACCGTTTACGGTTTGGTTAAGTATCGGGAAATCAGCCCTTACAGCTTTTATATCAAACATTTTTTTCTCCTCTATTTTTTGCCAACTAATGGCTTTACAACAAATTGGGTACAAATTTACGTCTTGTTTCTGTAATAACAGAATAAATGGCACAGTTTTAAAATATCACTTAATAGATTTTAGCTATAAAACTGCGCCTTAAGTAAACTTACCGTGAAGTTGTTTTATTTTAACATCCTTATTTTTTTTCATTCTAAATAAAAATAATACATTTGCGTTAATTTAGATTCATTAAAAACAATATCATTATCCAGATGAAAAAAATAAGCCTTCTAACCTTGCTTACAATCGCCTTATTCACAATTACTTCATGTAAAAAGAACACTACTAATAACACAGAAATAACAACAGAAAAGGAAACTGAAACTCCTGTAGAAGGTCAGCGTATTGTATCACTAAACGGAGCAGTAACCGAAATAATAGCTGCCCTGGGTCATGAAAGTGAACTGGTTGGTGTAGATGTTACCAGTGCCTATCCCGAATCGGTTAAAACTACTGCGAAGGATTTAGGACATGTTAGAAGCCTTTCGGTAGAAACCATAATGGATCTGCAGCCTACCCTAATATTGGGAACCAGTACAGATATTAGTCCTGAGCTGGCTGAGAAACTAAAAACTGCCGGTATAGAAACACAAATTTATACTCAGGAAATAAGCCCTGAAGGCACTAAAAAGCTAATAGAAGAAGTGGCAAATACCCTTCATAATGATGACTACAAAGCACTACAGGATAAAATAGATACAGATCTTGCTAAAGTGCAAAACTTAGAAAATAAACCTAAAGTATTATTTATTTATGCACGTGGTGCAAACATGTTAATGGTAAGCGGCACTAATACTCCTGTAGATAAAGTAATTACACTTGCCGGTGCTACTAATGCCGTTACCGGATTTGAAGAATACAAACCCCTTACTCCAGAAGCGCTGCTACAGGGTAACCCGGATGTGATTCTTATGTTTGACTCAGGTGTTGGTAGCCTTGGAGGCCCACAGGGTGTGTTTAAATTACCGGGTATGGACAAAACAAATGCCGGTAAAAACAAAAAGATAATCATCATGGACGGTGCTCTTTTAAGTGGTTTCGGGCCACGTCTTGGGGAAGCTGCAGTACAATTAAACAGCCAGTTAGCCGAAAATGCAAAATAAGCTCTCGTTATATATTACCTCCGGAATACTACTGCTGGTTACACTGGCAGTAGTTTCCCTTTATATGGGAGTATATGCCTTTGAAAAACACTCGGTGGCAGAGTTATTTTCGGGCATACTGTCGGGAAACAGCTCAATATCACAAAGCGATCGCTTTGTGCTTTTAAACCTTCGTTTGCCACGCATTACCATGGCAGTACTTATAGGTAGTGCCCTGGCCGTATCGGGCACCTGCCTGCAGGGTATGTTTAAAAACCCTCTTGCCACACCCGATCTTATCGGGATAACATCGGGCGCATCATTATTTGCTGCACTTACCATAGTTTTAGGAAGTTCATTTAAACAATATATCCCCGAAGTATTCCATTTCTCACTGCTTAGTATAATGGCCTTTATCGGGGCGTTGCTAACCATGATACTGGTGTACCGCATTTCCACGTCAAACGGTAAGACCAATGTGGTTATCATGCTGCTTTGCGGGGTGGCTTTTACAGCACTTGGTTTTTCCATAACTGGTTTCCTTATCTATATCTCTAAAGAGGAGCAATTAAGAGATTTAACCTTTTGGAACCTGGGCAGCCTTGCCGGAGCAACCTGGACCAAAAACCTCATTTTAGCTGTAATCGTATTGGTTTCCTATGCTTTCCTTATAAATAAGGGAAAAGCACTTAATGCCATGATGCTTGGTGAGCGTGATGCACAGCATTTGGGAATTCCGGTAGAAAAAATAAAAAAACAAATAGTGTTGTTAACGGCGCTGATGGTAGGTACATCTGTAGCATTTGCCGGAACAATAGGCTTTGTAGGCCTTATAGTTCCGTATATTCTAAGGCTACTGTTTAAATCCAACTATAATATAATCCTACCCCTGTCTGCCGTGATGGGCGGAGTACTACTCCTTACGGCAGATACCATCAGCCGAACTATAGCACAACCTTCAGAAGTGCCTATAGGTATACTTACTGCCTTTATGGGTGCCCCTATTTTTATTGTGATACTAATAAGAAACCGAAAATCAATGTAATATGCTGGAAGCTTACAAAATATCCTATTCGCATAAAAAGCATGCTATACTACACAACATAGATATATCGGTTAACTATGGTGAACTATTGGTAATAGTAGGGCCTAACGGAGCCGGTAAATCGACATTGCTAAGTTTATTAGCAAATGAGACGGGGAAGAACGAAGAGCCTATTTTCTTTAAGAAAAGAACTTTTGAAGAATGGGAACAAATGGAACTGGCTCATAACAAAGCCAAATTCTCACAAAACAACAGCCATGACATTCCGCTATCGTGCAAAGATGTTGTGATGATGGGACGTTACCCTTATTTTAACGCCAACCCAAATCAAAAAGACCATGAAGCTGTACTCAAAGCCATGGACGAAACTGATGTGGCACATTTGGAGAGTCGTGATTACAATTCGCTTTCCGGCGGAGAAAAACAGCGTGTACACTTGGCCCGGGTGCTTACCCAGCTTGACAACGAGGTACTGAATAAGCTTGTTTTTTTAGACGAGCCACTAAATAATCTTGATGTACTGCACCAGCATAGGATATTACATACCATTAAAAACTTTACTAAAAAAGGCAATACCGCTGTGATAGTATTGCACGACCTTAATCTTGCAGCACAATTTGCTGATAGAATAATGCTTTTGAAAAAAGGACAGGTAGTGGCACATAACACTCCGGAGAAAGTATTTACACCCGAAATAATAAGTAAAGTGTATAATTTCCCTTGTACAGTTTGCCCTAATCCTGTTAATAATAACCCGTTAATAATTTTTGGAACATAATAATAAATACCCGAATTATGGATACTATAACCAATAATCTTAAATCGCAGTGGGATGCCCTTAAGGCCGAAAACCCACATTTGAGAATACGTAATGCCGCCGAAAAACTTGGTGTAAGCGAAGCTGAACTTTTAGCTACACAAGCCGGAGATATGGTAACCCGACTTAAACCTGAATTTGCTGCCATACTTACAGAAATCGAAAAGCTTGGTAAGGTAATGGCTCTTACCCGAAATGACGAGTGTGTACACGAGAGGAAAGGTATTTACCTTAACCCTGACTTCAGTAGCCCGTTTGCAGGTCTTTTTGTAGGTGAAGATATCGACTTACGTATCTTCCTTGCGCATTGGGACAAGGCTTTTGCCGTAAGCGAAAAATCAGAGCACGGAAATCGTAAAAGTCTTCAGTTTTTTGGTAAAGACGGTTTAGCTATCCATAAAATATACCTGACAAAAGACAGCAACGAAGCTGCTTTTGACGAACTGGTTACAAAATATACATCAGACAATCAAGATACAGATGAACCTACGGTTGAAGTTGCGTTAAACATTGACGAGAAACCGGATACTGAAATAGACGTAAAAGGCTTTCAGGAAGCATGGGAGACCTTAAAAGACACCCATGCGTTCTTTGGTATGCTTAAAAAGTTTGGCGTTACCAGAACGCAGGCATTGCGTTTGGCTCCAAATGAGAACTTCGCTAAGAAGATTGAAAAAGAAGCTGTGGTAAAAATGCTGGAAGGCGCTGCAGAAACAAAAACCCCTATTATGTGCTTTGTAGGTAACAGAGGAAATATCCAGATACATACCGGACTGGTAAGAAAAACCATGTGGCACAACAACTGGTTTAATGTAATGGACCCTGATTTTAACCTGCACCTTGATATGGATAAAATTGCCCAAACCTGGATTGTTAGAAAACCAACCGAAGACGGTATGGTAACTGCCATTGAGGTATACAACGAACTGGGAGAGATTATCGTTCAGTTTTTTGGAAAAAGAAAACCGGGCAATCCTGAACTTGAAGAGTGGCGAGAACTTATCGCTTCGTTATAATTCGTGTTATCTTTAAATTGTGAACCCCGCTTATGCGGGGTTTTTATATTTTTGCAAAAACCTTTTAAAAAACTAAAATGAAAAAACTTTATGCCTTACCACTGTTATTTGTATCGGCTTTTACTTTTGCACAAAACATTGAGTTTAACGACCCAAATTTTAAAGAAACCCTTATAGCTATAACTGCCGAACCCGATTACTCTTATGCCAAAGACATTAATGATAATTTTATTGTTATAGATGCTAATGGTGACAACGAAATACAAATATCTGAAGCCTTAGAAGTTAAAGAGCTTTTTCTTAATGGCATGCCATATGATATAAATGATTTACAGGGAATTGAGCAGTTCTCAAATTTAAAAACCCTTTCTGCATTTAATCTGTTTTTAACTTCTTTAGATGTCACTTCCTTAAGCTCTCTTGAAAGCTTATCCTGTTTTAACATGCCGTTATCCACTCTTAATATTACAGGACTATCCGGGCTTTCATATTTAAACTGTAGTAATACATCCCTACAATCAATAGATTTTACAGGGGTTGAAAACCTTAAAGAGCTAATATGTACTGAAGTTCCTACGCTAAGCACCCTTAGCTTTTCAATGATTGATAGCTTAGAAAGACTGTTTTTAAATGATAACTATTTAACTTCCTTAGACTTATCAAGCCTTGTTAATCTGGAAATACTTGAAGTTAGAAATAACTCTTTAACGACTTTAGATGTATCTTCATTCTCTGCCTTAACATATTTAGACTGTTCTAATAATAATTTAAGCTCTCTTGATTTACAAAACAGCATAAACTTAAAATCTTTAAGATGTGACATAAATGATTTAACCTCTCTTAATTTAGAGCAATCAACATTACTTGAAACCCTTTATTGTTCTAAAAATGAATTAACCTCTTTAAGTGTCACTGGCCTAAATAACCTTTCAACTTTATACTGCGACGAAAACAACTTAGTTTCTTTAGACTGTTCGGCACTGGAAAGCCTGTTTACCCTAGATTGTCAAAAAAACAACCTTACTTCATTAAATGTTGATAATTGTAATTCTATATATATACTTAACTGTAGTCTAAATGAATTAACCACTTTAAGTTTGGCAACTGCACCGGGTAATGGTATGATAAATGTCGACAGCAATAATCTCGAATCTCTTTATTTAAAAAACAACAGTTTCAATGTTAATATAAACCTTTCCGGTAACCCTGATCTTTTATATATATGTGCAGATGATGATGAAATTGATTATATTTTAAACATTAGCTCTTTAAATGAAGGCTGCATTGTTACATCTCAGTGTTCACTAGGTACATCAGAGTTTGATTTGAACAATGAAATAAGTGTTTATCCTAATCCAGCCAGTAATAACTTAAATTTCTCTAGTAATAATTTAATTATTAATAACGTGGAGATTTATAATCTAATGGGACAATTAATTTTAAAAAGAGATTTAAAAAACTCTACCTCTATAGATATTTCTAATTTCCTTACAGGAAGTTATTTAATAAAGATAAATACCGATACTGGTTTTATTACCCGTAAATTTATTAAGATCTAGTTTTTTATCATATATAAGCCGCTATATAGCGGTTTTTTTAAACAAAATCCCGGCCGGTAACTATGAAATCCGGCCGGGATGCAGTAAAAACAAAAACTAACTTAACTACTGCTTTTTTAGCTATGGATGTTAAAATGATCCTATTGTAACTGTTCGTACTCAAACACCGGGTAGCCACGCTCTCCGGCATCATTTTTAAGAGCCCTGAATAATAATTTGAAAAGCTTACCCGAAGCATCCTTAACCACAAAGAAACGATCTGTTTGTACTGTCATTGTAGTATTTGGACCAGCTTCAGTTCTCCAGCTTACAAACCTGTGATCTTCGGCAGAAGCCTCAAATAGTCCGTAATCAACATCAGCAAATGTAAAAGCATTATATCCTGCCTCACCTCCGTCAGCTTCCTCTGTAACAACCTCGTAAGCCCTTGTACCTCCCAGTATATTAAGCACGGCATAATCGGCAAAAGGATAAAGTACATCTACACCCTGATACGGATAATAGTTAGTAAACGTGGTGAAATTAATATCCCACTCCCCTTTTTTAGGCTCAACCATTACCTCATTATTGTTAACCATACTAAAGAAAGTAAAGTTATATTCGGCATTTTTAGAAATAGTAACCTCCTGATGTGTAGTAGCGTCAATAGGTGCATACTGTAGTACATAATTATCACCATTTCTCAACACACGAATTTTCATCCAGCCACGTTGGTCTCCATCTACATTAACACTACCTACAGCAGGCTCAGTAGCTGAAAGTCCGTAACCCATATTTACCAGGTAAACAAAGTTTTCACTATCTGTAGACGAAACTTCTGCAATAGCAGTACCTTCCCCGTTACCGTCTCCTGTTAGAATTCCGGTTGGGTTATCCACATAGCCTAACGATGCAAGGGTAGCAAAACTCACATTAACAGCAGCATCTGGCTCCTGTACCTCATCAATATTAGTAGTCTCCAGTTTTTTTGCAGCCATTTTAAGCGAACCGTTAAGAATTACCCTGAAATCAGACCCTGAATAGAACCCAAGATCCCAAGCTGTACGCTCCACTACGGCAGACTGTGGTCCGTTCAAACCAATATATACCTGATTCGGTTCGTTTGGCCCTCCTATCTCAGGTTGTATATAAACGGTTTCCTCTACAGGATCAGGCCCCGGATCTATAACGCCTCCACCATTGTTATCGTCACTTGAACATGAGGCTAAAAAGCCTACCGCTGCCGCCAGAATTAAAATACTTTTTTTCATATGATTATATTGAAATAATTAGAAATTAAGGTTATACATAAGTTTTATATAATAAGACCTGCCATAGGCAAGCATTACGCTATTTGAGGCCGCATGGCTTCCGGTTTGCGTACTGCCTGTACGGGTTATATTTGTAACATCAAGCAGGTTTCTTGCTCCAAGGGTAAGGTTAACCCTATTGTCTAAAAATGATTTTATTATAGATGCATCCAGCCAGTTTGTTGCAGGCACTGTGGTAAGCACATATTCTTCCTCATCGGCAGTATACTGCTGCGTTTTACCATTGTATTTGTAGTAAGCCGAAAATGTGGTATTCCACTTAGGCACCCTATATGAAATACTACTATTTAGATTAAGGGTATACAGGTATTTATTATCACTCTTAAAATCTCCATTGTCCAGTTCCTGTGAAATACCTGCAAGCGTAGCACCAAGGGACACAGATAGGTTTTCATACTGTAACTGATTGGTAGTAGATACATTCCACATGTTGTATTTACTAACATTAATGGACTCATACATAGGAACATTATCATCGGTATAGCCTGTAAAAGCAGTAGTAATCCTGTCTTCCACATCCATAAAGCTTACAATCAGATTATTGGTAAGCATTAAGCCCGAATCAAAATAGCTGTTCTTTTTCAGGCTGACTTCATAAGAGGTGCTGGTTTCGGGAATCAGGTTTTCATTACCGGTAAAATGATGCCCTGAAAATATCATTTTGGTATACAGTTCCTCAAAAGTTGGCGTACGGAAAGACTTTCCTACCGCTCCCCTTAACTGATAATCGTTATCAAACAGTTTCCTAAAGCCCAGTGATGCGGCATACTGGTTATCAAAACGCGACTGGAACGAATACCTGAAACCGGGGCGTAGTGAAAAACCTTTAACCACATTCACTTCGGACGAAGCAAACACATCATAATTTTCCAGTCGTTCCCTGATACCCACAAAAACATTATCGGCCTCCTGAACTACAGAAAATCCATTGTTATTAACCAGTTCATAGCCCAATTGCAGTTTCACCACATCGCTTTCAAAGAAGTTACTAAAGGTTCCTGTTGAGTACAAAACCTCCATGGACTGGTCGGTTTCAGTAGAGTTATTTACTTCCTCATCCTGAGTTATGCGGTATAAGAAGCTCTCAACATCTCTCTGTTGCTTTTGGTGCGAAAATGACACATTGTAAGCCAGTTTTGAAAAAAGCTTTCCTGTAGCGTTTAAATGATGATAAAATCTATCTGTAAAGTATCGCTTATCCTGAGCTGCCTTATACGAGCCTAATTCAGTATTAAAAAGAGTTTCAACCTGACTGTTGTAATAGTCAATGTTCTCGTCCATCATTTCAAAACGATAAAAAAACCTGAAGTCATTACGCCTGTAACTTAACAGGGCATTGGTCATAAACTGCTCCTTAGGCAGCCAGTTATAACCTCTGGTATCATCATTAACCGTGTAGTACTGTCCGTTTTTATCGCCCAGATATCCCTGAAAATCGTTTCTGTTTGCATTTAATGAAATAAACCAGTTATCTGTAAGGGTATGTGATACCTGCAGTCCCTGTATATGTCTCCCTTCATCAAACATGGCGTATTCATCACCAATGGTTTCTTCCTGTAGTGTTGCGGAGATTTCCCACTTGTTGTTAGAGGATTTTTTAGTGATTATATTCAATATACCACTAACGGCATTAGCACCATGAGTAACCCCCATTGAACCTTCAATAATCTCTATCCTTTCCACGTCATTAAGGTTAATTTGGGAAAGATCTATGTTATTACCCAGTCCGGCTTCATTAACAAGTGGTACGTTATCAATAAGTATTTTGAAATATAGACCATCCAAACCAAACATACTCACTGTAGATCGGCCGTCGGTTCCACTGGGGCGCACCGTTATGTTTACATACTGGTTTAAAACGTCACCAAGGTTATTTGCTCCAAGCTGATTTATATCTGTACGGGTAATAACACGTACATTTTGAACCGACTTTTTAAGGGATTGTGGCTCAAACTGACCAGTTACAACAACCTCATCAAGACTGGAATTGATATTAACGGAATTCCTTTTTTGCTCCTGTGCAGTAAAGGTTATGTGTATAAAAAAGAAAAGTATTGCGATTTTGCCCGATTGCATTCTAAATTAAATTAGATTGATTCTAAATTGCAAATCTACTCAGGCGCTACCAAATATCCAAATTATTTTTATTAATTCTAAATAAAAGAAAAAGCAGCGCTGTTGGCGCTGCTTTTAAATAGTATAAAAAGGTGTTTATTACAGGTCAAAGCCCATATTTACCCCTAATTTTGTTGCTATAATTTTATTGATCCTGTTTTTAAGTTCAGTAATCCTAATACTTTCTATAACCTCGTTAGAGAACGCATACATCAATAAAGCTTTAGCCTCCTTTTGAGGAATACCTCTTGACTGCATGTAGAACATAGCATCTTCGTCAAGCTGACCAATAGTACAACCGTGAGAACATTTTACGTCATCGGCAAAAATCTCAAGCTGTGGCTTGGCATTTATAGTAGCCTTATCGCTTAACAGTACGTTGTTATTCTGTTGAAAAGCATCGGTTTTCTGGGCAATTTTCTCAACATAAATCTTACCGTTAAATACCCCTGTAGAGCTTCCGTCAAAAATACCTTTGTAATTTTGGTGGCTCTCACAATTTGGCTGAGCGTGGTTAACAAGCGTATAGTGATCTACGTGCTGCTTACCGCTAATAATAGTGATACCTTTAAGCGTACTGTCTATATTCTCTCCTTCATGATAGAAGTTAAGGTTATTGCGTGTTATGTTACCTCCAAATGAGAAAGTATGAACACTCACGTTACTGTCACGCTTTTGCGAAATATAAGTATTGTCTATAAGGTTTGCTGTTAAAACGTCATTCTGGATTTTGTAATAATCCACATTGGCATTTTCATGAGCGAAAATCTCAGTAACAGAGTTAGTAAGCACCGGATTGCTGTTTAGGCTCTGGTGTCTTTCAATAATCTGTACCTGTGCGTTTTTACCAACAATCACAAGGTTTCTTGGCTGTACCATAAGTGCAGCCTCATTACCTGTAGAGAAACTGATAATCTCAATAGGCTTATCAGCTATCTTATTTTTAGGAATATTGATAAAAGCTCCTTCGTGGGCAAATGCTGTGTTTAATGAAGTCAGGCTTTCATCCTTATTGGCAATCTTATTAAAATAGGTATCTATTACTTCCTTGTATTTAGGCTTTGTTAATGCCGATGACATCAGGCAAACATCAAGACCTTCGTGCGTGGTGGAAGAAAGGAATGAGCTAAATATCCCGTCTATAAAAACAACTTTATAGCTATCAATTTCATGCAGGAAATACTTTTTCACCTCAGCATAACTTAATGCGTTTTCCTGTTTTGGGAATACGCTAAAGTCATTTTTAAGCACCGCGTTAAGCGATGTATATTTCCACGCCTCTTCCTTTTTGGTTGGAAACCCTTTATTTTCAAAGTTCTTTATAGCCTCTGTACGTATGTTGTGTAAATCAGCATTCACATCTACACGCTCTTCAAAAGCCATGAAAGAAGATAATAATTTCTCTTTTAAATCCATTTAAGTCAAAAGTTTATAAAGTTGAAAGTCATAAAGACCTCTCCTTTGTACTTTATTTATTCAGATATTTTATAAAGCCGCTAAGCAGCTTGGATATTTCTCCTATTTTGGCAAGTAATTCTGTAAACACTTGCCTGTCTATATATTCCAGATCAAAAGCTAAATACAACTGTGACCTTATCTCTCCGGCAGAACCTTTAGCTACATATAAAAAATGAATAAATTCCTTATCTGTATTTCGCTCAAAGCCTTCTGCAATGTTTGATGAAACGGAAACCGAAGCTCTTCTTATCTGTCTGGCGAGGTCAAAATCATTTTTAAAAGTTCTTGTTTCGGTAACTTCATAAATCCTTTTGTTGAAAGCTCTGGCTTTTTGCCATGAATTAATTTCCTCAAAAGAACTGAACTTTGCCATTAAACAACCTTTAGACTTTATGACTTTAAGACCTTAGACTGAATTAATTCTCTGATTTAATCCAGTCGTAACCTTTTTCCTCAAGCTCGTAAGCAAGCTCTTTACCCCCTGATTTTACAATCTTACCATTGTAAAGTACATGAACATAATCAGGAACAATATAGTCAAGCAGCCTTTGGTAGTGCGTAATTACAATTACAGCGTTGTCTTTGCTGCGTAATTTATTAACACCGTTTGCTACGATACGAAGTGCATCGATATCAAGGCCTGAGTCGGTTTCGTCAAGAATAGCCAGCTTTGGTTCAAGCATAGCCATCTGGAATATCTCATTACGTTTTTTCTCACCACCCGAAAAACCTTCGTTTAACGAACGTGATAAAAACTTCCTGTCAATTTCTAATAATTCTGATTTCTCACGGATTAATTTCAGCATCTCGTTTGCCGGCATCTCCTCTAGCCCTTTAGCTTTACGACTCTCATTAATTGCCGTTTTCATAAAGTTAGTTACAGATACACCCGGGATCTCTACCGGATACTGGAAAGAAAGGAAAACACCTTTGTGTGCTCTCTCTTCCGGAGCCAGTTCGCTCATATCTTCTCCTTCAAGAACAATTTCCCCATCGGTTACCTCATAATCCTCTTTACCTGCGATAACAGAAGAAAGCGTACTTTTACCAGAACCGTTAGGGCCCATTATAGCATGAACCTCTCCTGCTTTTACTTCAAGGTTTATACCTTTTAAAATCTCTTTATCTTCAACACTTGCGTGTAAATTCTTTATTGATAACATAAAAATATATAATGGTGTATTTTTTAATAATTGATTAACCTACAGAACCTTCAAGGCTTATTTCAAGTAATTTTTGAGCCTCAACGGCAAACTCCATAGGCAGCTTGTTTAAAACTTCCTTACTAAACCCGTTCACAATAAGTGCAATGGCTTTCTCTGTAGGGATTCCCCTCTGGTTACAGTAAAACACCTGATCTTCACCAATTTTACTTGTTGTCGCCTCGTGTTCTATTTTTGCGGTAGTGTTTTTAGATTCTATATACGGGAATGTGTGTGCACCACAACTGTTCCCCATAAGTAATGAATCACACTGCGAGAAGTTCCTTGCATTTTCTGCTCTCGAAGCTATTTGTACCAAACCACGGTAGCTGTTTTGAGATTTACCTGCCGAAATACCTTTAGAAATAATAGTACTCCTCGTATTTTTCCCAAGGTGAATCATTTTAGTACCGGTATCGGCCTGCTGGTAATTGTTTGTAACGGCAATAGAGTAAAACTCCCCTACCGAGTTATCTCCTTTAAGTACACAGCTTGGGTATTTCCATGTAACAGCAGAACCTGTTTCAACCTGTGTCCATGAAATTTTAGCATTCCTCTCACAAAGTCCGCGTTTGGTCACAAAGTTGTAAACTCCACCTTTACCTGATTTATCACCAGGGAACCAGTTTTGTACAGTAGAATATTTAATTTCGGCATCATCAAGAGCAATAAGCTCTACTACAGCAGCGTGTAGCTGATTTTCATCGCGCGATGGTGCTGTACAACCCTCAAGGTAACTTACATAACTTCCTTCGTCTGCCACAACAAGTGTACGCTCAAACTGACCTGTACCGGCCTGATTGATCCTAAAGTAAGTAGAAAGTTCCATTGGGCATCTTACGCCTTTTGGTATATAACAAAAAGAACCGTCTGAGAATACGGCAGAATTAAGTGCTGCATAGAAATTGTCTTTTTGTGGTACTACGGTACCAAGATATTTCTTAACCAACTCAGGGTGATCCTTAATAGCCTCCGATATGGAACAGAAAATAATACCTTTTTCTGCAAGTGTCTTCTTAAAAGTAGTAGCAACAGATACCGAGTCCATCACGATATCAACCGCAACACCTGCAAGCTTTTTTTGCTCATCAAGAGAAATTCCCAGTTTTTTGAACGTGTCCAAAAGTTCGGGGTCAACCTCATCAAGGCTGTTATATTTCGGCTTTTTCATTGGTGCCGAGTAGTATGATATATCCTGAAATTTAGGTTTCTCATAGTGTACGTTAGCCCATTCCGGCTCAACCATTTGTTCCCATGCCCTGAAAGCTTCAATTCGCCATTCGGTCATCCATTCCGGCTCTTCCTTTTTTAAGGAAATAGCACGAACAATGTCCTCGTTTAACCCGTTAGGGAACGTATCTGATTCTATATCCGTATAAAAACCGTACTCATACTCCTTGTTCTCGAGTTCGATTTTTAATTCTTCTTCTGTGTACTTACTCATCGTTTGTTTCGTTTCAGGTGGAAAGTTACCGGTACATAGTATACCGAAACATTACTGAAATACCTATATATTCTAAATTCGTTTACGTTGTCATTTTTCAGGATTCAATGTGTAACCTGAAACCTGAAACATAATAATTAAAGCGAAAAACTTTCCCCACAACCGCAGGTTCTGCTTGCATTTGGATTATTAAATACAAATCCTTTACCGTTTAGTCCTCCCGAATATTCCAGGATTGTACCTGCCAAATACAGGAAGCTTTTTTTATCTACGGCAATTTTTATATTGTTATCCTCAAACACTTTGTCATTTTCTCCAAGCTCTTTGTCAAACTTTAAATCGTAAGAAAGCCCAGAGCATCCGCCACTTTTAACGCCTACCCTCACATAATCGGTAGCAGCATCAAATCCATCATCTTCCATAAGGCTTACGACTTTCTTTCTTGCTGTGTCAGAAACTTTTATCATAATTCAACAATTTACATTTAATCTAATTTAGTGCAAAGATACCACCATTTTTACAGATTGCAATAGCAGATAACCTTTTTCTCTTTATTGCATTATAAGCAACAGTTATAACGATATGTGGGCTTAAATTAGTAATTTGGCACCTCTAAACTTAATACAATGAAATTATACCCAATAGAAAGCGGCAATTTTAAGCTTGACGGAGGGGCTATGTTTGGCGTTGTTCCTAAAACAATATGGAACAGGACAAACCCGGCAGATACCAACAATCTTATTGATATTGCTGCAAGATGTCTTTTGATTGAAGACGGTAACAGACTGATTTTGATAGATACAGGAATGGGAAATAAGCAAAGTGAAAAGTTTTTTGGCTACTATTCGCTTTGGGGAGACCATAGTATAGACAAGTCCCTTGCAAAATACGGCTTTCACAGAGATGATATTACCGATGTGTTCATGACACACCTGCATTTTGACCATTGTGGCGGAAGCGTACAGTGGAATAAGGAGCGTACCGGATATGAGGTTGCTTTTAAAAATGCCAACTTCTGGACAAACGATAATCACTGGGAATGGGCTACAAAACCTAATGCCCGTGAAAAGGCTTCTTTCCTTAAGGAAAATATTATTCCGATACAGGAAAGCGGACAGCTTAAGTTTATTAACCGCCCTAATGGTGACTATTTAGACCAATGTGAGCTGGGCTTTGGTATCTTTTTTGCAGACGGACATACCGAAAAACAAATGATTCCGCATATAAATTATAACGGTAAAACCATTGTTTTCATGGCCGATTTGCTTCCTACTGCGGGGCATATTCCATTACCGTATGTTATGGGGTATGATACCCGCCCGTTATTAACACTCGATGAGAAGGCAAAGTTTATGAATACCGCCGCCGATAACGGTTATTATTTATTCCTGGAGCACGACGCTCACAATGAAATAATTACAGTACAGCATACCGAAAAAGGTGTGCGCCTTAAAGACGTATACAAGTTTAGTGATATACTAATTTAATGTTAATCGTGATTTTTGTGTAACAAAATCAGGATACATTAGACCTATTTAAAAAATTAAATAAAACGAATTATGAAGTTCAAGTCAATTTACCTGTCAGCTGCCCTGGCTTTATTTCTGGCAAGCTGCGGTTCATCTAAAAAAATTACGGCAACCCCGCTTGCCATCAATACTACTATCACAGCTAAGAAAGCTGACCTTACTGATACAGAAGAAAAACGTTGGAGTCATTTAGACCTGTTTAATGATACCATTCCGGGAATGAGTGTAGACAGGGCTTACAGCACTCTTTTACAAGGAAGAAAAGCCACTAAAATCATTGTTGGTGTAGTAGATTCAGGTGTGGATATTGAACATCCGGACCTTCAGGGAGTTATTTGGACCAATCCTAAAGAAATTGCAGGAAACGGTATTGATGACGATAACAACGGATACATTGACGATATTCACGGATGGAACTTTTTAGGTGACATTAACCATGAAAACATGGAGTTCATCAGGATCCTTAAAAAAGGTGACGATGGTTCTGAAACCTACAAAAGAGCAAAAGCTAAATATGATGAAGAATACAACCAGGCACTTGCAGGCAAAATGCAAATGGACTTCATCCTGAAAGCCGATAAAAAATTCCAGGAACTTACAGGTAAGGAAAACTATACAGCCGAAGACCTAAAAGCTCTTGACTTAAAAGACCCTAGCCTAACCAGTGTTAGAAGTCAGTTTGTAATGATTCTAGCTCAAATTTCAAGAGAAGAACTTGCTAAAGAAGTTAACTCTGGTGTAGAGCACTACACAAATGAAATTGAATACCACCTTAACCTAAAATATAACGCTCGTGAAATTTTGGGTGACAACCCTGATGATTTCAACTCAAGAGGTTACGGTAATAACAATGTAATTGGCCCTGATAAAGAAGGTGCTAAACACGGTACACACGTTTCGGGTATCATCGCTCAGGTAAGAAACAACGGTATTGGTGGTGACGGTGTTGCCAGCGATGTTGTAGAAATTATGGCTGTAAGAGCTGTGCCGGATGGTGATGAGTATGATAAAGATGTTGCCCTGGCTATTCGTTATGCTGTAGACAACGGAGCTAAAGTAATTAACGGTAGTTTTGGTAAATACTTCTCTACACACAGTGACTGGGTATATGATGCAATTAAATATGCCGGAGAAAAAGATGTACTTATTGTTTGTGCTGCAGGTAACGAAGGTGCTTACCTTGACAAAAACGGAGGTGTAGAGCGTTACCCTAACGATAATATGGTTACTGGACCCGAATTTTCAGATAACTTTATCTGTATTGGTGCCCTTAACAATAAACTTACAGAAAAAGGTTTAGTAGCTCCTTTTTCTAACTACGGTAAAAATAACGTAGACGTATTTAGCCCTGGTATGAGAATTTATGCAACTACTCCTGATAATCATTATGAGTTCCTACAGGGTACATCTATGGCATCTCCAAATGCTGCAGGTGTAGCTGCACTTATCCGTGCTTACTACCCTAAACTTACTGCTTCTCAGGTTAAGCATATCCTTATGGATTCCGGCTTAGCTCCAAACATGCAGGTACAGGTAGGTGAAGGTGAAGATCAAAAAGTAATCATGTTCAGTGAGGCTTCAAAATCAGGTAAAATTGTAAATGCTTACAACGCCCTGATAATGGCCGATCAGATTTCAAGAGGAAAATAATTTTCATATAAATCAAATAAATGGAAGGGAAATTCCCTTCCATTTTTTATTTTAAGCCCATGAAAAAATCAGTATTATTCACACTTTTTGCCGTTTCGGGCCTGTTTGCCCAAAACAACAATCCTAACCCGGGTTACTGGCAACAGCACGTAGATTACAAAATGGACGTTTCCATGGACGTAAAAACCTATCGCTATACCGGAACACAGGAACTTGTTTATACTAACAACTCTCCCGATACGCTTCGCCGCGTATTTTATCATTTATACAACAATGCTTTCCAACCCGGAAGTGAGATGGATGCCAGGCTGCAAACCATAGCCGACCCGGACGGAAGAATGGTAAAAAGTTTTAAGAGAGGTGAAGAAACCATTAAGGAAAGCCGTATTAGCACCCTTACTCCAGATCAGATAGGTTTCCTAAACATATCTAATTTTAAACAGGATGGTTTAGAAGCCAAAACTATTGTTGAAGGTACTGTGCTGGAAGTGGATTTGGCTACCCCTTTACTACCGGGAAAATCAACAACTTTTAATTTGAGTTTTGAAGGGCAGGTGCCGGAACAGGTACGCCGTTCAGGAAGAAACTCTACCGAAGGTGTTGCACTTTCCATGACACAATGGTATCCTAAAATTGCTGAATACGATTTTGAAGGATGGCATGCCGACCCATACATTGGCCGTGAATTTCATGGTGTTTGGGGCGATTTTGATGTGAAAATTACGATTGATAAAAATTATACCATAGGCGGAACAGGATACCTGCAAAACAAAAACGAAATTGGTAAAGGTTATGAAGACGAAGGGGTAAAAGTTAAATACCCAAGAAAAACCAAGACACTTACCTGGCATTTTGTGGCACCAATGGTACACGATTTTGCATGGGGTGCCGATAAAGATTACATTCACGACAAAATTATAGGACCAAACGGTGTAGAACTGCATTTCTTCTATAAAGACAATCCGGAATATAACGAAAACTGGAAAAAACTTCAGCCTAAAACAGCCGAGCTTCTTGCTTTTTATAACGAAAACATAGGGCCTTATCCATACAAACAGTACTCTGTTGTTCAGGGTGGCGACGGTGGTATGGAATATGCCATGTGTACACTGATTACAGGTAACCGCAGCTACGGTAGCCTTGTAGGTGTAACTGCTCACGAATTTGCCCACTCATGGTTCCAGCATATTTTAGCCTCTAACGAGTCTAAGCACGAATGGATGGACGAAGGCTTTACTTCTTTCATTAGTGACCTTGCTATGGAAACCGTGTTGCCAAATGATAAAAAAGAAAAACAAGCACACCCTTGGACCGATTCCTATGCTAACTATTTTTACATGGTATCAACCGGTAAAGAACAGCCTTTAACTACGCATGCCGACAGGTATTCGCTTAATATGCTTTATGGTATATCGGCTTACAGTAAAGGAACAATCTTCCTTTCTCAGCTTATAGATGTTATAGGTCAGGAAAACCTAATGAAAACCATTAAACGTTATTATCACGACTATAAGTTTACCCACCCTACTCCGCTGGATATTATCCGTACGGCAGAAAAAGTATCGGGTGCCGAACTCGACTGGTATTTAACCGACTGGTGCCAAACCACAAATACTATTGATTATAGTATTAAAGATCTTGGCGAGAATGGTAACACTACAACAGTTACACTGGAGCGCTTAGGCATGATGCCAATGCCGCTGGACCTTATTGTGGCTTATGAAGACGGTACTCAGGAAACCTACTATGTACCGCTTACCTTAATGCATTATCAAAAAGACAACCCATACGCTAATTTAAAGCGTACAGTGCTTTCAAACTGGGACTGGGCACATACAACCTACCAGTTTACCATAAACAAGCCTAAATCGGCTATAAAAGTGATCATGATAGACCCTATGGAGCTCATGGCTGACATAAATAAGGAAAACAATATTTATGTAAAGCAATAAAACAAGAAAGCCCTGCAATTGCAGGGCTTTTTCATGATAACAAAAAAACCTCCGGAGAAATTAAACCCGGAGGTTTTTGAAACAGATAAATAGAATCAAAAAACTGCTTCTGTATAAATATATAGGCGCTAAAAATCAATCAACTAAAAGTGTGTTACGGTTATCCTGATTTTTAGCTGGTTCAGCCATATTATATTTCTTTATTCTTTAATACCGGTTTCAGTAAATGTTGTAATACCTCTCAGTATTACTATTAAAAAAAGCAATTATAATACCTTAATCCTTAAATCAGGAATAAAATATTATAAAACATTGGTTTTCAAAGCTTTAAATACAGTTGGTTTTAACCCTAAATAGAAAATATTGGGGAAAAATGAGTATAATTGTAGAAGGAAGGTGTGGATTTTTTGTAGAATATTAGTTCATGGCATTCATTCTGATAGAAGCCTTTACTAAAGCTAATGCTCTGATTTTTGAAAGCTCAACTTCTTTTTCCTGATGATGCCTGTTTTCACTAACCAGTTTTACCATGCCTGGCTCTTGTGAGCGTTGTATATATTTCACGGTGATGTACTCCTCTCCGTCCATATCAATACTTATCAGGTACATTTCGCCCCAAAAAATACCATTAACCATATCATTCACTTCCTTGTATAAAACAATATCCCCGCTTTTAAGTAATGGGTACATACTGTCTCCGGTAACATAAATCGCACCGTCACATTTTGGTAGATGCGGTATGGAAATATGGTCGGCCGGCGTTAATGCCTTATTATTACTGAATAACGGAACAAGACCGGCAACAGCCTCAAGATCATATAATGGTATTTGCTGCGATTCAATATTCCTGTCTGTTTTAAGTCGGTAAGTTTTAACTGTATCCGGTGTTGCAACTTCAACATCATTATTAAACATATCCCCTTCACCCGTTAATAACCATGACGGATTAAGATCAGGATATACTGAAAGAATTTTTTCAAGCACATTGGAGCCAATACTCTTCGAGTCTTTTACTGCTTTAGAAATGCTACCTCGGCTCACATCTATACTATTTTCAAAGGCATAGTAACTAACTCCCTTTGTTTCTATGTACTGTTTTAATCGATCAGAAACCATAATAATGTATTTTTTTCTTTTACAATATTAAGAAAATTTTCTTAATTATAGTTAAACTGAAGCTGTTTTAAAAAAATGTACCTTTGCCCCACTATGGAAAAAGGGAAGTTTACATATCCTAAAGAGGAAAAACTAAAAAGCAGGAACACAATAGACCTGATGTTTGCAGAAGGGCGTTCGGTTTCAAAATACCCTTTACGTCTGGTTTATGTACCCCTTCCCGAACATGAGCCGGGTCCTATAAAAATTGGGGTGTCGGTTTCCAAAAGGCATTTCAAAAAAGCTGTAGACAGAAACTATTTTAAACGCCTGCTTCGCGAAACCTACCGTCATAACAAACAAATATTACTTGAAAATCAGCCGCAACCTTATGCCTATATGCTGATGTACCAAACTAAAGACCGTTTATCTCTTGAGGAAATAAACACCAAAATGGTACAACTGTTTGAAAAATTCATTGCTCAGAATATACCACAATAACCTGTTTTTTAACATTTTGTAATATTTGTAAAGGTTTTTACGTTTTTAACAAAAAACACCTTTACTTATGAAAAAATTTCTTGCCATTTTTAGTTTCGCGGCTCTATTACTATCATGCAAAGAAACAGTCAAAGAAGCATATTATGATGAACTATCTGATGTAGAAGAGGTTCCTGCTCTAATGGCTTCGGCTCCATTAAGTCCAGAAAATTATAATAGCGATGAAATGTCGGGCTATATACAGGCAAAACAAACTGAAGCGAAAATTATTAAAACCGCTACCCTTCGTTTTGAAACACAAAACCTTGAAACTACTGCCGGCAATATAAAACAGGCTATTGGTAAATTTAATGGACAGGTACAAAGTGATGAAGAAAGAAATGAATATAATACGGTAAGCCGTTCCCTTACCATAAGAGTACCTTCAGGCTCTTTTGACAATTTTATTGACGAAATCAGTAAAGGTGTATCGTATTTTGACAGAAAAGAAATTTCATCCCGCGACGTTACCGAAGAGTATATTGATACCGAATCCCGGATAAAAACAAAAAAAGCACTGGAAGCACGCTATCTGGAACTACTTAAAAAAGCCAATAAAGTTTCGGAAATGCTGGAAATAGAAAAGGAGCTTTCGGAAATACGTGAGGAAATAGAGTCAAAACAGGCACGATTACAGTATTTGGAAAATCAGGTTTCATACAGCACGGTTTACATTTATTTTTACAAAACCGTTGCCGAAAAACAGGGTGCCACCGTATCTTATGGAGCAAAACTTGGTAATGCGCTTAAATCCGGATTTAACTCACTTTCAAGTTTCTTTATCGGTTTAATCCAAATTTGGCCTTTTATCCTTATTTTCGTAATTGTGTTTATTTTAATCAGAAGACGAATCAAAAGAAAAAAACAATAATATCATGCTATCCAAACTAAAAAGAAAATATGTTATCCCGGTAGTTGCAGTAGCTTTTCTGTTTGTTGGGGCAAGCTTTAAAAACGATTTCTTTGAAATCGCAAAGCAAATAGAAATATTTACCACCCTGTTTAAAACGGTTAACGTTAATTATGTAGACGAGACCAATCCCGGCGAACTTATGGATATTGCCATAAAAAATATGCTTGCCGATTTAGATCCTTACACTGTTTACTTTAACGAACAGGATGTAGCCAAATTCAAAATAAATAACACCGGCGAATATACCGGTATTGGTGCGCTTATTACCCGTAAAGATGGGAGGCTCATAATTAAGGAACCTTACAAGGATTATCCTGCCGATAAAGCCGGACTTAAAGCGGGAGATGAAATTATCCAGATTGGTGACGTTAACCTTGTAGACTTTAAAGAAGATGCCGGAGAACTTTTAAAAGGAACAAAAAATACCAGCATAGATATTAAATACCTGCGTCAGGGTAAAACATTAAACACAAAGCTGATACTTAGTGAGGTAGACCTTAATGCCGTGCCATATTATGCAATGGTAGATGCCACAACCGGATATATTGTACTTTCTCAGTTTAATGCAAAAGCATCATCTGAAACCAAAGAAGCTTTGCTTGATCTCAAAAAACAGGGAGCTACAAAAATCATACTTGACCTTAGGGGTAACCCGGGCGGATTATTGGGTGAAGCAGTAAACATTTGTAACCTGTTCCTGCCAAAAGATGAAACCATTGTAACCACAAAGTCTAAAAACGAAAAATACAATAATGTATACAAAACGCAGCGTGCTCCAATTGATACCGAGATTCCACTTGTGGTTATCGTAAACGGTAAAAGTGCCTCGGCTTCAGAGATTGTTTCGGGAGCACTTCAGGATTTAGATCGTGCTGTAGTTGTAGGTAGCAGGAGTTTCGGTAAAGGTTTGGTTCAGCGCCCGCTTGAGCTTACTTACGGAACACAGGTTAAGGTTACTATTTCACGTTATTATACTCCTTCAGGCCGTGGTATTCAGGCTCTTGATTATACTCATAAAGATGCCGATGGTAAAGCCATAAGAATAGACCAGAAAGATTATAATGCTTTTAAAACCCGCAACGGACGTACCGTTTATGATGGTGGTGGTATATTACCGGATGTGGTTATGGAAGAGAGTAAACAAAGCTCTATTGCCGATGCCCTACAGCGTAATGATGCTATTTTTAATTATGTGACTGATTATTACTACAAACACCCTAATCTTGGAACTACAATCCCCACATTTAGTGATGCCGACTATAATGGGTTCAAACAGTTTTTGAAAACAACCAATTTTGATTTTGATACAGAAACAGAAAGATCGCTTAAGGCTACTCTTGAAATAGCTAAAAAGGAAAAGGTAGACGAGACTATTGCCGCCGAATACAACCAGTTACTTGCCGCTCTTAAAAAGAGTGAAGAAAAGGAACTTGACCAGAACAAGGAAGAGATTAAAAAGCTGATTGTAGACGATATTATAACAAGATACCAATACAAAGAAGGTCTTTATAAATACTACACCACGAGCAATCCGGAGATTAAAAAAGCTACTGATTTACTCAATAATTCAGCCGAGTATAATAAAATTCTTTCAAAATAAAAGTCTGAAAATCCTCATACTTAATAGTATGGGGATTTTTTTTAGGTTAAATATCTCACATACATTTATTGATTTTTATAAAAACGTATACCTTTGCCGTTTTAATTTATTGTTATCGTGAGCAGTAGTCACAAACATTTGAACAAAGTAACCTTAGGCGGACTAATGGTTACTTTAGGTATTATTTACGGAGATATAGGTACGTCACCCCTGTATGTAATGAAAGCCATAATGGGCGAATTGCCTATACAGGAAGACATAGTACTTGGAGCGCTATCCTGTATATTCTGGACACTTACACTGCAAACCACGGTAAAATATGTTATACTTACTCTACAGGCAGACAACAAAGGGGAAGGTGGTATTTTCTCACTATACACCCTTGTAAAACGATTAAAAAAACGCGGACTTATCGTCCCTGCCATCATAGGGGGTAGTGCCCTGCTTGCCGATGGTATTATCACACCTCCCATCTCGGTTTCTTCTGCCATAGAGGGACTTCGTATTTACAATTCAGACATCGATACAGTACCTATCGTAATAGGTATTCTTTTCATACTATTTGCCATTCAGCGTTTTGGAACCAAACTGGTTGGTAAATTCTTTGGCCCAATGATGCTAATATGGTTTGGTATGCTGGGTATACTGGGTATTATACCACTTATGTCTAACATCGCTGTATTAAAAGCATTAAACCCATACTATGCTATACACCTGTTAAGTATTCATCATGAAGGCTTTTATGTATTGGGATTTGTTTTCCTGTGTACTACAGGAGCCGAAGCGCTTTACAGCGACATGGGGCACTGCGGACGCAGCAATATCAGGATAAGTTGGGCATTTGTAAAAAGTATGTTGGTTTTAAACTACTTCGGGCAGGGAGCTTATCTTATATCGCATTCGGGTAAAACCCTTTCACAATTAAGCAATAATGCCAACCCGGGTAACCCGTTCTATTTACTAATGCCAGACTGGTTTGTACCCGTTGGTATCGCCATTGCCACATCGGCAGCGGTTATCGCATCTCAGGCATTGATTAGCGGATCGTTTACGCTTATAAGTGAGGCCATGCGCCTTAACTTCTGGCCTAAAGTATCGGTTAAATTCCCTACAGAACTAAGAGGGCAACTGTACATACCATCGGTAAACTGGTTACTGTTTTTGGGTTGTGTGTTTGTGGTACTGCACTTTAGAGAATCAGGCAATATGGAAGCCGCCTACGGTTTGGCAATTGTACTTTGTATGATAATGACCACTACCCTTTTGGGCTACTATATGGTTATGAAACGTTACAACCCTATACTGATACTATTTACCGTAATGGTATATTTTTCAATAGAAATTTCGTTTTTTATTGCTAATATCAGTAAGTTTACACACGGAGGTTACGTGTCACTCATAATCGCCGGACTGCTTTCCACTATAATGGCAGTTTGGTTTACCGCTAAAAAGATACGTAGTGAATACACAGAATTCACGAAGATTGATAATTACAAAAGCGTATTGGCTGACCTGAGTAATGACAAGTCTATACCAAAATATGCAACCCACCTGGTATACTTAACCAATGCTCAGTTTAGCGATGAGATTGAATCGAAGATTATTTATTCGATATTACAGAAACGCCCTAAACGCGCCGATATTTACTGGTTTGTTCACGTAAACGTGGTAGACGAACCTTACCGTATGGACTATCGCGTTAGGGAAATAATAAAGGACGATGTGATAAGGGTTGACTTTTATCTTGGTTTCCGTGTGGCACCAAGGGTTAATCTTATGTTTAAAAACGTTGTAAAAGACATGGTGAAAAACGGAGAGGTAGATATTACCAGCCGTTATGAGTCCCTTAACCGTAACAATGTAATTGGTGATTTTAAGTTTGTGATTATCGAGAAGTTTCTGTCTTACGACAACGATTTGCCTTGGTATGAAAGAATTATTCTTGACATATACTTTATCCTTAAAAAGGTGAGCCTTTCAGAAGGACGTGCTTTCGGGCTGGACAACAGCTCGGTAAAAGTGGAGCAGTTCCCTATTGTAATTCACCCGCCTGAGGATTTGCATCTGACAAGAGTTGATGATCCTAACTAAAATTTACAAATGAAATCTTTTATCTGCATCTTACTTTTACTATTACTACCAAAAATCTCATTTTCACAGGAGGAACTTGTACATTCCGTTTACTTTGAATTTGATAAGTTTAACCTCGACGAAAAGCAGGCTAACGATGTAGTTAGCTTTATTACAGCGCTGGATACTACCCGTGTGGAAAGCATTCAGATTTTCGGTTACTGTGACGATCGTGGTAAAGACGAATATAACTACAAACTGTCTAACAACCGTGCTAATACGATTAAAGAGAAACTTGTTTCTAAAGGCATAAAAAATAAGATCATCGTAACTATTGAAGGTCGCGGCAGGATATTACTTGAAGAGGATATCGACAATGTATCGGAAGCACGTTCTAAAAACAGGCGTGTTGATGTACTGGTAAACTTCAAACCATTACCTCCTCCTCCATTAGACCCAGGGGTTTATGATGCCCTTAAACCGGAAATGGTTGTGGGTGACAGGATAATTTTACGCAATATTCTTTTTGACCGTGGCAGCAGTAAGCTAAAGCTGTCTACCCGTAAGGAACTGGATAAAATTGCACGCATACTGCACAAATACAAAAACCTGCAATTTGAAATACAGGGGCATGTTTGCTGTACGCCCACTTTCCAAAGGGAAGCAATAGATAAGGATACAAAAAAAAGAGAATTGTCTAAAAACCGAGCCTATGCGGTTTACAAATATCTTGTATCCAAAAAAATTCCGGCAAGGAGAATGTCTTATAAAGGCTACGGAAACACCCAGCCTTTGGGTAAAGGATCTGAATTTGACCGCCGTGTAGAGTTCCTTATCACAAAGACTTAAGTACTAAACAAAAGATAAATTCATTTCAATATGGGGAATGCCGTCTTCCAGATAGCCTTCCCCTTGTTGTATGAACCCGTGTGATTGATAAAACTTCTTTAGGTAAAGCTGTGCAGAGATAGTTACCTCTTTGGCATTGTAATGCGTTTTTATAGCCTGTAACGATTCTTTTATCAAATCATGGCCCCATTTACGGTCGCGATATTTTTCGCTTATTACAACTCTTCCTATTGAGGCGTTTTCAAAATAATCTCCGGGAGCAAACAAACGGGCATAAGCAACAACAGTATCATCAAATATTCCTAAAACGTGAATTGCCTTAGTGTCCTTACCGTCTACATCCTGATAAACGCAGTTTTGCTCCACTACAAATACTTCACTGCGCAATTGCAGGGATTTATATAGCTCAGTAAGAGAAAGCTCGTTAAATCGTTTTATTTTGAATATTGGCTTCATAGAAATTCGGCAGACCTGATTATAGACTCCAGTTCAACAATCAAATCCCTTTTAGGAGTAGACGGGCTGTATACAAACCCTTCGATTACAAAGTAGTCATTTTTGGCATTATCCCTAACGGCATAGTTTATAAACGGCCCCGACATGAATTCGTTTTCCATTTCCCAGTTACCGCGTGTTTCAAACAGCATTCTGTTTTTGTAGCTTGTAGTAAAAAAGTAAGGGGAATAGGCTTCTTCGGTAATCATGTAGGTATTCTTTTCCAGGCCGTGAATATATTTTCTGCCTATAGAATCCCTCATTTGAATAATGTTATTCAAAATGGTTTTGTCGTGTTCAATAGCACTAGCCGGTACCCTGTATATTAAAATACTGGTATTCCCGCCGGGAGTATCTTTTTTAAGCCAAAGAAAATCATGCCTGTTCATAGCAAAATCATAGCTTGTAGGAACGTTAATACATATCCCGAATTTTTCAAAAACCCCGTGGTTTACCAATCCTGTTTTGGCATTCCTCTTTTGATTCTCGTCAATTTCGGTTTCACGTATTTTCCTGACAATCTCATCAGTATGGATTTCTATGAGGAAAAGTAATTCTTCGGCAGTTTTGCCTCTTATGGTAAATATGTTTTGAGGAGAACAGTACCTGTTTGTTTTGAACTTAAAGGAATTTATGCTGTCTTTATCAATTACAATGATATTACGTCCTTTGGTAAGGCCTCCGTCAAAAATATTTTCGTTATACTGGTTTAAGGTAAACAGAGGTTCTTCCTGTGTAAGGCCTTCAACGGGAGCAGCCAGTTTTTTACGCAGGCTGTCGCCCACATCACCGTTCCACAGTTTATCGTCAATGATAATGGAAATTTCATTAATATCTCCTGAAGAACTGCTGCCATCACTGCTACTATCGCTATTACAGCTAATAATACACAGGATAAAAACAAAATTCAGTATTTGTTTTATTCCCGACATGAAATGCTTTTAATTTATACTGCTTACCTTAAGCTTCATTCCCGGCTTAATGTGTTCACCGCTAAGCTTATTCCAGTCTTTTAGGTTCTCTACTGTAACACCAGGGTGTTTTTTTGCGATACTGAAAAGCGAATCCCCTTTTTGAACTATGTATAAACGGGCTTCTTCATAAGCTGTTTTAGGTTTTTTAGTCTCCTTAACTGCTACTTTAGTTACAGGTGCTTTAAGAGCCTCTTCTACTTTTTCCTCAGCATTGGCAACCATTACTTCCTCGTCAACTTCAGTTGCTGCCACTTCGGTCTCTTCTGCCTTTTTAACCTCCGGTTTAGCCTCCACCTTTTTAGGCTTGGCCGTTTTTGCAGCTACAGCAGTTTCTTCCTTAGGCAGGTTAACAATTATTGTTTTGTGTATTTTAAGTTTTTGCCCGGCATAAATGGTATTACCTTTTACCCTGTTCCATTTTTTAAGATCGGATACCGAAACACCATATTTGTTTGCTATGGTTCCAAGTACGTCTCCTCTGCGAACAGTGTGGTATTTTGTGCTAACCTTGGTAGTTTTACCTATGCTGGCTAATGCTTCCTTATCCTGTTCATCAATAAAATAAGGTCTTTCTCTTTTCAGGTCTTCATAATCTACATAAGCATAAATTGCCTTTTCGTTAGAAGTGAATAACCCAATTTTGTCTTTAGGAAGCCTTAAATAATGTGGCTCATCCGCAACATAAGGGATAACATCCAGTTTGTATATCGGGTTAAGGAATTCCAGTTCCTCTACAGGTACATCCAGTAAATCGGCCACCTGTTTGAACGTCATTTTACGCTTTACCATAATGGTATCGGTTTCAAAATAAGTTACCGGAGCTTCGTTTGAGGTAATACCATGCTCTTTACCATATTCATAAATGTACATGGTAGCAAGGAAAGCCGGTACATAACCCTGAGTTTCCCTTGGCAGGTTTTTACGAATATTCCAGTAATTTTTTTGTCCGTTAGAGCGGCGTATAGCTTTGGTTACATTACCCGGTCCGGCATTATAAGAAGCGAGTACCAAATCCCAGTCGCCAAATATATTGTACAGGCTTGAAAGATACTGGCAAGCCGCCTCGGTAGCCTTTAAGGGATCACAACGCTCATCAACATATGAGTTTACTTCAAGGTTGTACTGCTTACCAGTAGGATACATAAACTGCCATAGCCCGGTAGCTCCTACCCTTGATTTTGCCCTCGGATTAAGTGCCGACTCAATTACAGCCAGGTACTTAATCTCGATAGGAACATCATATTTTGCCAGGTGCTCTTCAAACATAGGGAAATAGTACTGTGAAATGGCCATAAGTCGCGAAAAGCTTTTTGGCCTGTTTTTTAAGTACGATTTAATAATGTTTTCCAGCCCTTTGCTGTATTCAATATTAAACGGCGACTTGGCATCAAGCTCCTTAAGCCTTTGTTGTAACAGCTCTGTAGGTAACTCAAAAGCCACATCTTCATCAGGATTCACCATCTCAATATCTTCCTGCATGTCATCAAACAAATCAGTGTTTGTTAACTCCTTCATCCATAGGCTGTCAATGCATCTCAACTCGTCATGACGCACAAATCCTGATTTGATAGAATCCAAAAACGACATTTTGGTTACCGGCTTCAGTTGTACATCGGCCTCTGCACTTTCCTGTGCAAAAGCCCCGATTGATAATGCTGCTAACAGCAGAGACAATGTTCTTTTACTCATAATTTACTTGTTAAACCGTTATATTACAAATTGTTATAAAAATAACAACTCATGCTATAACTTTAATTTTGTAATATTCGTATAAATTTTAACAGTGCTATTCTAAAATAGCCGCAATACCCGGAAGGGTTTTACCTTCAAGCATCTCTAACATGGCACCGCCACCTGTAGATACATAGCTCATTTTAGGCTCAAGCCCAAACTGCTTAACTGCCGCAACAGAATCACCTCCACCAACAAGTGAAAACGCACCTTTTTCTGTAGCTTCGGCAATATAATTACCTAATGCAATTGTACCTTTAGCAAAGTTTTCCATTTCGAAAACACCCAGTGGGCCATTCCATAAAATGGTTTTGGATTCTAATATTACTTTTTTGAAATTTTCAAGTGATTTTGGTCCGGCATCAAGTCCCTGCCAGCCATCAGGTATCTCAGTTACATCTGTAACCTGAGTGTTTGCATCATTCTTAAACCCGTCGGCAGCAATAACATCAACAGGAATATGTACCTGTACATTTTTCTCTTTTGCCTTGGCAAGAATATCAAGGGCAAGGTCAAGTTTATCGTCCTCACAAATAGAATTACCTATTTTACCGCCCTGAGCTTTGATAAAAGTAAATGTCATCCCTCCTCCAATTATCATATGGTCTACTTTATCCAGTATGTTTTCGATAACTGTAATTTTAGAAGAAACCTTAGATCCGCCTAAAACAGCCGTTACCGGTTTTTTGCTATCATTTAGCACTTTATTAAGACTTTCTATTTCTTTAGCAAGAAGTAAGCCAAAACACTTATTTTCAGGGAAAAACTTTGCAATTATAGTTGTAGATGCATGTGCACGGTGTGCCGTACCAAAGGCATCGTTAACATAAATATCGCCTAAATTGGCAAGTTGTTTTGCAAAACCTTCGTCTCCTGCTTCCTCTTCACTGTAAAAACGCAGATTCTCTAAAAGCAGTACTTCACCAGGCTGTAAAGCCGCAGCGGCAGCTTCTACATCTGCACCCACACAATCTTCAACAAATTTCACATTAACACCAAGTACTTGAGATACTTTGGCAACAATATGCTTAAGGGAATATTTCTCTTCTTTCCCTTTTGGCCTTCCAAGGTGTGACATTAAAATGGCACTTCCCCCGTCTTTTAAGATTTTATCTATTGTGGGCTTCGCAGCTACAATCCTTGTATCATCAGTTACGTTAAAATTCTCATCAAGAGGTACGTTAAAGTCTACTCTTATAACTGCTTTCCTGCCTTCAAAGTCAAAATCATTAAGGGTCTTCATACTGTATTTTAAGTTGTTTAAATTTGATTAAAGGCAAATATAGTTTTTTCCGTTAAAAAAATTATAATAAAATAAGAGGCTCCTTATTATTTAACATATATAGCTCATTGCTTTACAGTTAGGGGATTAACTACTAAAACGTAATAGTTTGTTATGGTATACATCCCATAAATTCTTCTATATTTGCCCTATGCTTTTTTCAGAGATATTAGGCCAGGAACATATTAAAAGCCATTTGACAAAAAGTGCCGATTCCGGCAGGATTCCGCACGCACAGCTTTTTGTAGGTCCCGAAGGATCAGGTAAGTTGGCTATGGCAATTGCCTATGCACAGTATATTTTATGCTCCAATACTAATAGTGAAAACAACAGCGGTAACTCCGTCTGTAACCTGAAGTTCCAGAATTTTTCTCACCCCGATTTACATTTCGTTTTTCCGGTTGCTACCAACAGCGAAGTGAAAAGCCATCCTGTTAGTGCCAACTTTTTAAAGTACTGGAGGGAGTTCATTGCCGAAAATCCTTATGGCGGGTTGTTTGACTGGTACAAGAAAATCGACATTCAGAACAAACAGGGACAGATAGGGGTAGATGAAGCTCATGAGATTGTAAAATCACTTTCGCTAAAGGCTTACGAAGGAGGTTATAAAGTGATGATTATTTGGATGGCCGACAGGATGAATGTAGCTACAGCTAACAAACTGCTGAAACTACTGGAAGAACCGCCACAAAAAACCATATTCCTGCTGATTGCCGAAAGTGACGACGATATACTGCAAACTATACTTTCACGCTGTCAGGTATTACATTTTGGCGGGTTGAGTGAGCAGGCTATTGCCGATGCCCTGATTTCCCAAAAAGGGCTTGACAACAATGAAGCTCTGAAAATTGCCCACCAGGCACAGGGAAATTTTAATAAGGCGTTACAGATTTTAAACAAAGACAATAACGGTTTCCCTTTTGAAGAGTGGTTTGTACAGTGGGTGCGCGCCGCCTTTAGAGCAAAAGGAAACGCCGCTGCCATACAGGACCTTATTGCATGGAGCGAACAGATTGCGGGTATTGGCCGTGAGGCACAAAAA
Source organism: Flavobacterium rhizophilum (assembly GCF_046000485.1). Classification (NCBI taxonomy): domain Bacteria; kingdom Pseudomonadati; phylum Bacteroidota; class Flavobacteriia; order Flavobacteriales; family Flavobacteriaceae; genus Flavobacterium; species Flavobacterium rhizophilum. Next base: position 243,230 of record NZ_JBELQB010000006.1, on the reverse strand, counting down.
CAGTTTATTCATTTTTGTATCGATATGTTCCGTCAGGCATTATTGCTTAACTATCAGGCAAAAGAACTGGTTTTTATGGAACCTACTGTCGATAAATTTAAACTTGAAAATTTTGCTCCGTTTGTAAACGGAAATAACATTAATGATATTTTTAAAGAACTGTCGGACGCTCTTTACCACATCGAAAGAAACGGTAATGCAAAAATTATATTAACCGACCTTTCCATAAAACTAACGCGATTAATTCATAAAAAGTAAGATTATGACACCAGCTATCATTATTATCCTGATTTTTTTAGCCATAACTTTTATCCAATCGGGCTACGATAAAGTTGCCGACTGGAAAGGAAATGTAGAATGGCTTAAAGGTCATTTTTCACAAACTATAATTAAAAACCAGGTTCCGGCCGCTTTACTTTTAGTTCTTATACTTGAGATTGTTGCAGGTGCTTTTTCGGTTATTGGAATCATTCAGATTTTTATGAACGACAATACCGAATTTGCCGGTTATGCCGCAATAGTTTCGAGCGCTACGCTGCTTTTACTGCTATTAGGTCAGCGTCTTGCCAAAGATTATGACGGCGCAAGGACTATTGTTATCTATTTTATACCTACAGTAATGTTATTAAACTGGTTATATTAATAACCAATACAAAATATTATCAGGCTTTCTCAAAAGTGTTATTCTGAATGTAAAGTAGTGAAATGAAGAATCTCAAACAGTTAATGTTTAGAGATTTTTCCTGTCATCAAAATAACAATATGCTATTTTATAATTGCTTTTGAGAAAGTCTTTTTTATTCTTCATCATTAAGGCTGGCCCTGTACAATCGAAGCTCACCCCAGGTAAAGGCTTCGCCATGTTTTTCTTTAAGGTTGGTAAGTGATTCACCGTCAAAATCTTCAAAAGCTTTGGCCAGTTCGGCAATCTTATCTTCTGCAAGTACTTCCTCAATCTGGATTTTTCCGCGCTGAACCAGTCCGGCAATGTGGCTGAGTACCGTAGTTTCAGTAAGTTTCCTCACTCTGGCAATATCTTCAATACTCATCTTTTCCTTCCATAAATCAAAAGTCTCCTCAAGGGTAGATTTTTTAGGCTGCTTTTTTTTCGCCGGATAATTATCATATTCCTCGGTTTCCTCCTGCAATAAGGTAACCGGATTATCCTTAAGGTTTTTACGTATGGCTTCCAGTTTCTTAATTCGGTACGAGTGTATTTCGGGCGTAATCAGATTTTCTTTTATAATTTCTTCCTCATTAAGCACGGCTAGCATTAGCCTTTTGGCTTTCATCAGCCTGATTACCGTATAGGTTTGCAGTTCCTCCAGTTCAGATAGCTCCTCATAAAAACCTTTAGCTTTCCTCAGTCTTTTTATCTCTTCCATTTTTTGAAGTAAACCTGTTACCAAACTGTCCATAACCGGAAAGAAATAATTGTATGCCGCTTCTACCCTTTCCTCAACAAACTTCATATCAGGTTGTTCCACGGAAAACAATTTAGCCAGCTGACTAATAAACTTATGCCCCGGGGTATGCATTTTCTTTATCTTATCTTCAGACAGATTAACCCACTCCCTGTGCTTAGATTTTAGTGATCTTGGCCCTTCCTGCAGGTAAGTCAGTTTATGTCGTTGCCAAACATCGGTAAGTTCGTCCCAGTCAAAGCTGTTTTTCAGGTAATTGAATATAAAGCGAAGAGTGTCCTTTTGCAAAAACACTTCCATTTGCTCTTCCTTAACTTTAGATGAGGCATAGCCCATCACATCCATGTCGTTAGTAAGGCCATTCATTTGCAGTGGAGAAAGCAAAATAAGCCCGTTTAACGAACGCAAACGCGAAAGCGCTACATAGGCCTGTCCCGGCAGGAAAACGCCCGATACATCGATCGCAGCTTTATCAAAGGTTAATCCTTGGCTTTTATGAACCGTTATGGCCCAAGCCAGTTTAAGCGGATAGTGTACAAATGTGCCTAGAACCTCTTCCTCTATTTCTTTGGTATTTTCGTTTACGTGGTATTTTACGTTTTTCCATTCGTACCTGTCGGCTTCAATGGTAAGATCCTCTTCCGGGAAATGCACGAGTATCTCTTCATCTGATACTGATTTGATTAAACCTATTTTACCATTGAAATAATTCTTTTCGGGGGAAAGGTCGTTTTTAATAAACATTACCTGAGCTCCTTTTTTCAATTTAAGCTCCTCCTCTACCGGATAAATTTTCTCTGGAAAATCCCCCACAATTTCCGGATGGAAAACAAATTCCTTTTCATCCAGTTCATCCAGTGCTTTGGCATTTATATTATCAGCTTTTGCATTATGGGTGGTTAGCGTAATAAACCCGGGATTCTTTTTTAAATCAAAATCTGGTTGGGCATAGTTGTTTAAAACCGACACATCGTTTGGTGTTATTACATTGTTTCTCAGGTTATTAAGTATAGATATAAAGGCATCATCAGTTTGTCTGTATATCTTGGAAAGCTCTATATATAAAGGCGGATTACTACTAACAACCTGAGAATGAAAGAAATACTTACCCCTGTAATACTGGCTCAACACTTCCCATTCTTCATTTTTCACCACCGGAGGTAGTTGTAATAGATCGCCAATAAACAATACCTGAACACCTCCAAACGGAATATCCTTATGACGCACATTACGTAACATAAAATCCATAGCATCAAGCAAATCGGCACGCAGCATACTCACCTCGTCAATAACAAGCAGTTCCATGTTTTTGATAACTGCCTGTTTATCCCCTCGCATTTTAAAGTGCCTGCGCAGGCTGTCCTTATTTTCAAAACGGACAGTATCTGTAACCTGTGGTGTTACATTATCCGGAATAAAACCTGCAAAAGGTAACTGGAACATGGAGTGTATGGTTACACCACCAGCATTTAGTGCAGCAATACCCGTAGGCGCCACCACAACCACATTTTTATGTGTGGTACGAATAATTTCCTTAAGCAAAGTAGTCTTTCCCGTACCTGCTTTACCGGTAAGAAAAATAGATCTATTTGTTTGATTTATAAAGCGTAAGGTATATTCGGCAGCTGTAGATAAACTTTGCATGTGGCGTATAATTATTAGAATCCCGAAATTAAGTATAAAAAATTTATGGCAACAAAAAAGCTCCCAAAAGGGAGCTTAATTTAATATTATAATACTGAAATTATTTTGCAGCTTCTTCTTTTTCAGTAGTTTCTGCTTTTTCTTCAGTAGCTTTATCTTCTGTTTTTACAGCATCAGGATTCTCTCCTTTAAATTTAGCATTTACTGCTTTAAGGATTTCCTCTGTAATCTCATAGCTGTCTTTAGCATAAAGTACATTGGCAGCATCACCGGTACCATAAATATAGTCGTAACCGTTTTTCTTACCGTAATCTTTGATATACGATCGCATCTCTTCAACAATACTGTCCCTTTGCGGAGCAAATTCTTCCTGAAGTTGTCTCATCATACCATCCTGCATCATAGAAAGTTTCTGCTCTCTTTCCTGGAACTCCTGAGCTTTAGCCTGAACCCACTGTGCCCCTCTTCTTGGTGCCTCATCCTGAGCTTTTGCATAATCAAGTTTTAACTTTTGGTACTCATCGTTAAGTTCTCTTTTAAGTTCTTCACCCTTAACGTTGCTTCTTGAGTTAAGATCCTTTAAAGCTTCAGAATCGTCCATTAACTTTTGCGTGTTAACATAAGCCGTTTTGAATTCGGTTGCACCACCTTCATTTTTGTTACATGAAAAAAGTGTAACGGCAAGACCAAGTATCAATAAAGATTTTTTCATTTGCGTTTTTCGATTTTTAAAAAAATTTCGGTAAAAGTAATAATTCGCATCAAAGATGCAAAAACAAGTTTTTATTAAAATTTATGGTAAAAAACTAGCCATAAATAAATTTTATGAAAACAAAGTTATTCTATAAACGTTATAAATCAAAATCAGCTTAAATAAATCGCTTTTAAGCGCATTTTAAAAAACATGAAGGTGTTTCCTTATTACAGCTAACAAACGTTTAACAATAAGGCTTTATTTAATTTTTACTGTGTTTTATGATATAAATAAGCGAAGAGTACTCCATATTTCCACTTGCTTTCATATTTGAACGCAGTCCCGTTAAAAAGCCTTTCACAAAATTCATTTTTCCGGTTTTGTATTTTTCAGAAAGCAGGCTCACATAAAAACTGTCAAATTTCATTGGCAGGATTTTTATTAAATCCATCTCTTGTTTTGAAAAAAGCTTTTTAATGGAGTCTTTAGAAAAATGCCAAAGGTGTCTCGGCACGTCATAAGCTGCCCAAAATTTCCCATAATACTTAGCATCATAACTATTATAATTAGGAACTGCTATGATTATGAGTCCATTTGGCTTTAAAATTCGTTTTAATTCAGATATATGTTGCTGAATATCAGGAACATGTTCTAAAACATGCCACATAGTGACCACATCAAAAGAGCTATTTTCAAGTTCTTTTATATCATTTTTGAATGAAATTCCTTTTGAAACTGCAATTTTTTTAGCTTTTTCGCTTGGTTCTATACCAAAACTATCCCAACCGTCATTTTTTGCAGTTACCAGGAAATCTCCAGTTCCGGCACCAATGTCCAGAAGTGTACCTTTTTCAGGATGGTATTTTTTTATGATAGATAATTTATCTCTAAGGGCCTTTTGTTTTACAACATGATATAATTTTTCAAAAAGTGAACGTTTACCATCAGTGTGCGAAATATAATCATCACTTTCGTAATAGCTTCCTAAATTTTCGGGTGCGGGTTGCGGATGGGTTTTTAATAATTGTAAATCAGCATCCAGTAATAACTGAAACTCTTCTCCCGAAACCGAATGATCCTTTACGGTAATATAAACGTTGTTTTCTGAAAAATTCATTATAAAGTATTGTATTCGTCCTTTAACTCTTCTAGATAATTGATCACTATGTTTTTGAATAATGAAGAATCGGACAGGCAATCTTCATTATATTCATTTACAACAGAAATTGCCAGAAATTTCACTTTCGACCCTACAACGGCAGAATCAGGTACTGCATTTGAAGCCACAAAATCAGTCGTGTCAAAATATTTGTTCAGTTCGTCGTTTTCATAAAAAAACACCTTAAACTTCATTCCTTCTAAAGTAACCCAATATTCAATCTCAGTAAACTTCATTAAGTTGTACTTATTGCCTAAAAATTGTGCAAAGGTGATTTGTTTTGGATTATTTTGAAAAATAAAAGCTGTAAGCCCCTCCTCTTTACCGTAAATCTGTTTTCCGTTCTCTACTAAAATATAATCCGAAACATCTACAGCCTGTCTTTGAGAAATACACGATTGCATAATCCCAACCAGCAAAAACAGAAAAAACCCTCTTTGAAAAAGGGTTTTTATATTACGTTCCACGTGAAACATTATTAGTTTATTCATATTATCTTCCCATATGAATTAAAAGCACCGAAACATCACTTGGAGAAACTCCACTAATGCGGGAAGCCTGAGAAATGGTTACGGGTCTAATTTTTTTCATTTTTTCTCTACCTTCGTAAGAAAGTGATTTAATTTTATCATAATCGAAATTTTGAGGAATTTTTACATCCTCTAAACGATTAAGCTTATCAGCATTATTTTTTTCTTTTTCAATATAACCCGAATACTTAACCTGAATTTCAGCCTGCTCAACAACTTCTTTATCTAAATTATGTTCGCTGATATATTCCTTAACTTTTTCGAATTTTAAAATATCATCAAGCTCAATTTGTGGTCTTGAAAACACTTTAAACATTTTATCCGGCTGGCTCATTAAAGAAGAACCTTTTTCCTCAAGTATCGGGTTAGCTTCTTCCGGCTTAACGCTTGTTTCTTTAAAGAAGTTTACAAAAGCGTGAGATTGCTCTCTTTTACTTTCCATTCTTTTAAGTCGGTCTTCTTTAGCCAAACCAATTTCGTAGGAAAGAGGCGTTAACCTGAAATCGGCATTATCCTGACGAAGTAATGTTCTGTACTCAGCACGAGAGGTAAACATCCTGTATGGTTCTTCTGTGCCCTTAGTAATTAAGTCATCAATAAGTACCCCAATGTAAGCTTCATTACGTTTTAATATAAACGGATCTTTATCGTGTATTTTAAGGTGAGCATTTATACCAGCCATCAATCCTTGTGATGCGGCTTCCTCATATCCGGTAGTACCGTTAATTTGTCCGGCAAAATATAAATTTTCTACCAACTTAGTTTCAAGCGTATGCTTTAACTGCGTAGGCGGAAAATAATCGTATTCTATAGCATAACCAGGACGGAAGAATTTTACATTCTCAAAACCGGCTACCGAACGTAATGCTTTGAACTGAACATCTTCCGGTAACGAAGTAGAGAATCCGTTAACATAAACCTCTACCGTGTTCCACCCTTCTGGTTCAACAAAAAGCTGATGACGATCTTTATCTGCAAATCGGTTAATTTTATCTTCAATAGACGGGCAGTATCGCGGACCTAAACTTTTAATTCTACCGTTAAACATTGGTGAACGGTCAAAACCTTCACGAAGTACATCATGAACTAATTCTGACGTATAGGTCATATGACACGAACGTTGATGAACCAGCGGCTTAGTTATATCCAAATATGAAAATTTATCAGGGTTTTCATCACCCGGTTGTTCTATCATTTTACTGTAGTCAAGAGAACGGCCATCAACACGTGGTGGCGTACCTGTTTTCATACGTCCGGCTTCAAAACCTGCCTTAACTAAATCTTCGGTAATTCCATATGAAGCACCCTCTCCTGCTCTACCTCCTCCAAATTGCTTTTCTCCAATATGGATTAGACCATTCAGAAAAGTTCCGTTTGTCAATACTACCGACTTTGATTTGATTTCAATACCAAGAGATGTTTTTATACCCGCTACTTTACCATTCTCGATAAGCAAACCGGAAACCATTTCCTGATAGAAATCCAAATTAGGAGTTTGTTCCAACATCAATCTCCACTCTTCAGCAAAACGCATACGGTCACTTTGCACCCTTGGACTCCACATAGCAGGTCCTTTTGATTTGTTGAGCATTTTAAACTGGATTGCCGTCTTATCAGACACAATCCCAGAGTACCCACCCAACGCATCAATCTCGCGTACAATTTGACCTTTGGCAATACCACCCATAGCAGGGTTGCACGACATTTGTGCAATGTTTTGCAAACTCATGGTAACCAAAAGCGTTTTTGAACCCATATTAGCAGCGGCAGCGGCAGCCTCACTTCCGGCATGGCCTGCACCTACTACAATTACATCATATACTTCTTGAAACATTTTAATTTCTCCTATCTTGTTCCACGTGGAACGCTAAAAAATTTTCCTCTCGCTCTAACGTTCCACGTGGAACGTTATATATTTTACTCTAAAAAATCTTCGTGTTCCACGTGGAACACGAAATATAAAAAATGCTTGATTTACTGTTCCACGTGAAACATTAACGAATCACTTTACCTGTAACTATAGCACCATCATTTAAAAAAATGCGGTACAAAATTAGACTATTATTTGGTAATATACAGCTATAAGTGTCAGAATTAACAATAGCACTATCTATTAGTCTGCCTGAAATATCATAAAATTCTATACTAGATATACTGTGGTTAGCTGAATTAAAATAAGTCGTTTCGTGTTGAGTATATATGTGTAACTTCTTATTAAGTTCAAATTCTGATATATTTAGCTCAGACGAATCAAGCCTGGAAATACTACGAGAAAGATACTCCCCTACTTTACCGTAATCTCCTCCCATCATTATCATATTATCATGAGTTAATAAAACAGAATTTATTACCGCTTCATCAATAAAATAAGGATGTGAATTCACTCCATTAATATTAAAATCATCAATTATAAAACCATTATCATCTAAACAAATAAAGTCATCATAGCCATTATAAGAAGTAAATCTACCTGCAATAATATGTCTATTACCAACTTTAATTATTGAAGTAACCAATGGAGTAATTTCCTGATAAGGCATATTGACAAGATCAAAGCTTTCATCAGAAGAACCATCACTGTTTAATCTTAAAAGAATATGTAATGATTGATCAAGAGCAACAAAACGACCGCCAACTAAAATCTTACCGTCATCCTGTAAAGAAACAGAATGAGGTTGTTGTATATAAAAAGGTGTATTAGAAAAACTATTATCTAAACTTCCGTCTTCATTTATTCTAACAATACCATCGCCTTTAGTTAACAAAATTATTTTCCCGTCAGGCTGAACAGTAAAAGAAAAAATTTCCTTTAATGATAATGATGGGTCTAAAGTAAATGAAGAATCAAGATTACCATTAGGCAACAAGCGAAAAAAAGGATAAAAAGTATTAGAGGCTGATGAATTAAAAAAAGCACCACAAACATAAATCATATCATTATGTACCTCAATTTTATTAATTTTTGCATCTATAACACTGCTGTCAAAAATAGAGGAACTACTGAAAGATTCAACAAGTTGACCATATTGATCTATTAAAACTAAAAACCTGCTATCAGTATTATTAAAAGAAAAAAATGATCCTCCTATAAGAACATTATTACCATAAGCAACTGATGCAGTAACAGAACGATTTAAACATGATGAACATGAGAAATCTTCAAACGAAGAACCATCGTTATTTAATACTGCCATAAAGTTACTTTCAGTATTATTGTAAGAATGAAAATCTCCTCCAATAAAAAAATTGTGATTAGAAAGTTCAGTAATAGTCAATACTTTTGAACCTTCACTCATATATGAGTTTTGGGAAAAAGACTGATCAACAGTTAAACTTTGAGAAAAAAGAGATGAGCTTAATAATAAAGCTGGTAAAATTTTGTACATGTAAGGTGAAATTACAATTTATAATTAATTAAAAAGATTAATTTTTTCGTTTTCTTTAGACCGCATTAAAGCAGAATCTTCTTCGGTTTTATCTTTATAACCGCAGTAGTGAAGTATACCATGAGCCATAACACGTTTTAATTCTTCAATAAATTCAGTATTAAAATCGGCTGCATTATCTTTTACCCTTTCTACAGAAATAAAAATATCACCGCTTATCAGGTTACCCATAGTGTAATCAAAACTGATAATATCAGTTAAAGTATCATGATTTAGGAACTCTATATTCTTTTGCAAAAGGTATTCATCATCACAAAAAATATAGTTGATCTCCCCTTCTGTTTTATCTTCAGAATCTATAATTTTAGAAACCCACTCCTCATACAGGGCTTCATTTTCCAATTTAAAATCGGTCTCGTAATTAAAACTAATCATTGTTTTTAAAATAGGTTTGTACCCTTTGGTTATAATTTGGGCGCAAAGGTAGACTTTGTCTGTTTAAAATCTCTATACTGTTTAAATATTCTTTAAGCTCATCAGGTATATTGGTTGAACTGTTTTTGTAGTCCTTTGTATTAGTTTGCGACTGACGTTTATTCTCTTCACCCTGCTGTTGTATAGCCTTATCAAGTTTTAAAAGTTCGTACTTAAGATTAAGCATTTTATTAAGGGTTTCATTCTTGAAGCCTTTATTTAAAAGCTGCTTTTCTATATCTTTCATTTGTTGTAAAGCTCGTTGGCCGTTACCACCCATACCTTCTTTTTCTAGAGCCTTTTCTAATGCTTCACGCAGTTGTTGTTGTTCTTTATAAATTTCTAAAAGATCTCCTGCTTCACCTTCACCGCTGGTTCCACCCTCTCCTGTTTCACCGGGTTTCTTACCACTTTTACTATCCCCGGGTTTATCCCCTTCGTTCTGCCCTTTTTGCATTCCTTTCTTCATCTGTTCAGAAAGTCCATTCTGTTTCTGGATAATATCCTTAAGTTGCATGCCTCCCTGCCCCTGACCTTTGCCTGGCTTAGACTGACCCATACCAGAACCCTGCATCTGCATTTGCATATTGTTTAAAAGATCACTTAAAAAATCGGCCAGTTTATTAGCAGATGTAATAGCATATTGCTGGTTAGAAACACCGCGTGAAATTATATTTTCAGCAAGATCATTTAATGCTTTGTCAACGTAGTAATGAACATTTCCAACCTCTTCGGTAATATCCTCGGTAATTTTTGGGTTACGTAAAGACATAGCAAAAAGGCTATCGTCAACATGACGGAACTGTTGCTTTAAGTCCTGTTGTTTGATAAGGTATTTACTAAAGCTTGGTGAACCAGAACTTGTATTTTTAAACTGATTCATTACATCTTCCTGAGAAAAAGAATAAGCTAAAAGGTTATCCAGAATCTGACGTAACATTTTTACATCCTCCTCTAACATATCCATACTACCACTCATCATGGACTGCATCATTTGCCCGCCCATTTGTTTCATTTTCTCACCTGCCGATTTTTGTTTTGGTGAAGCTCCCTGCTTATTGTCCTGCTGTAACTCATCTGTTGCCTTTTGCATATCTTCCTCTATATTCTCTTCTTCATTTTTATCAGTAGGAATATCCATAGGCTTTTTAAGATCATCGTTTGCCTTTTCAAGCTCACGCATTTCTTCCTGAAGCTTATCAAATTCCTTGTTTATTTCTTCCTGTTTCTCGGCAGAATTCTCTTTATCTTCTGATAGCTGCTCTTGTTTTTCACCAAGTTTTTGAAGTTCATCAGCAATTTGTTCGGCTTTCTTTTCTACATAATAACGCTTAGTAAGCTCAACCAACTGTTCTAAACTCTTAGTTTGGCTTTTGGATTTCTGTTTGAATTTTTCCATTTTATCAAACAATTCTTCCTTCTCCATTTTCTCGGTAAGCTTTTCAAGTTCTGATAATAGTTTTTCATTTTTCTCAGCCTCCTTCTCCTGTTTTTCCAAACGCTTCATAAGTTCTTCCTTGTTTTCATCCTTCTTTTCAGGGTTGAATTCCTCAAGGTTATCATTAAGCTTCTTAGAAAATTCCTTCATTTGTTCTTCAAGCATTTTCTGTCTGTTTATAAAATCTTCAACCTTTTTAAGGTCTTTATATTCTAAAGCAGATTTTTCCTTATTCATTTTTTGGAGCTTATCAAGATCACTAAGCTGTTTATCCTGATTTTTAATTGATTTTTCAAGACTGTTTATGTTGCTGTTCTGCTCCTGTAAAGCCTTATTTTGTTTTTCATCATCAGTTAATTCTCTGTGAGAAAAAACTGAAGACTTACTGCTCTTGTAATTATGGATGGCATCGTTATCAAATACTTCAAAATAGTATTCATAACTAACCCCCTGCTTAACATCAAGCCCTTGTGGGAATGTATAGAAAAATCGGTCAAAGGTTTCCTTCTTAACCGGTAATACCATTTTCTTAGCATTGTCAGGATTACCCTGCGCATAATATACAACCTGCAATTTGGTTAATCCGTAATCATCAGAAACCTGACCCAGTATAACTTCATTCTTTAAATTCAAACTATCGGGAGCTGTACCTACTTCAATAGTTGGGTACTGATCTTTGATAGTAGTAATTGCATACTGCAACTTTTCATGATGCTGAACCTTATCATTCGAAGTTAGTATCTGATAATCTATGTTACACAGTATACTTTTGCTTAATGAGAAAACATTGTCAGTATTATTAAAAAGTAAATTCTCATCCTTACCTACCCATTCAATTTTATTTGTTGCCAAAGCATTTACTTTCCAGGTTACTTTAGTCCCTTCCGGTACCACAGCATTCCCTGTTCCACGAATAACTTCCGGTTTTTTATGGAGGTAAGACGGGAAATTAAGCTGCATTTCGAAATTTGATATCGTTGGCACAGCTACAACAGCCAGTTGATACTCCTGAGAAGTAACATTATTAGCAACTAACTGAAAATAAATATCTTTAAGTGGTTTTTCAAATGTATATTCAAAAACTCCAGTTGAAGTATTTTCTAAATAGTAATTTTCATCACCAATAGTGATCATAGTGTTTTCAGGTATAATATTACCAACGGTTTTAACCTTTAAAGTAAAATCTTTTCCCTGTTGAGCTGTAAGTGAATTGTTTACAATAACAAATTCAAATGGTGCAGGCGGCGTATAATGCTTGTCATAATGCACTACCCTATCAAAACTTTGTGTAAATATGGAAGAATTTCCGCTAAGTGTAAATACTAAAATTAATAAAATGGGTATGGCTGCATAAGGCAGGTATTTTAAATTCTTTTTAAAATTAACGGCATTAGCAAAAGGTACAGGCTGTAAATTTTTTGCTTTCTGTTCTATGGAAGCCAATAACAATTCAGATTCATGCGATGATTTTGATAACTGAAGAAAATTAGTAAGCTTATCACTTACCTCAGAAAAATGATTCCCTATAATTGAAGATGCCTCATTGTAATCTATACCCTTTTGTAATTTGAATAATTTGAAAACTGGAAAGAGTATGAAGCGAAATAGCAAAAATATTTCGACAGCTATAAACATCCAGAAAAGCATAGTTCGCCAACTGGTAGACAACCATAAAAAATATTCCACAAGTAAAGTGAATATAAAATACAGCAATCCCAACCCTATAAAAAAGATACTTCCTTTAATTAACTCATTAGTATAGTACTTCTTAATAAAGCTTTCAAGCTTATTGAAAATAATGTTTTTTGCTTCCAAAATTACAGTCGATTGTTAATAACTGATAAAAATACAATTTCTGCCGGATAATTAAACGTAAAATCCTACTTTCTATGGTTTCAAATTTTTAAGATTAACATTTGATAATTAAGTATTTACATGTAATAATTAAATATGTCGCTTATTTGGGTGTTATTGAAAATATCATAATTGTATCTTTGCAGCTAAAATTTATTAACAATGTCCAAACAAGTTCGTGTACGTTTTGCACCAAGCCCAACTGGGCCATTACACATTGGAGGGGTAAGAACAGCCCTTTTTAATTACTTATTTGCTAAAAAAAATAACGGTGTTTTTTACCTAAGGATAGAAGATACCGATCAAAACCGTTTTGTTCCGGGAGCAGAAGAATATATAGTTGAAGCCCTTAACTGGTTAGATATACCATTTGACGAAGGTATTGGAAAAGAGGGTAAATATGGTCCGTACCGTCAAAGCGAACGTAAGGAAATATACAGGCAATATGCTGAACAGCTTATTAATACCGGCTGGGCATACTATGCTTTTGATACAGCTGAAGATCTTGATGCTTTAAGAAAACAGGAAGAGGCTGAAGGAAAAACATTTATATACAATCATACCAACAGGGATAAACTGGATAACTCTTTAAGAATTAGTAAAGAGGAAACAGAAAAAAGAATTGCTGACGGTGAAGAATATGTTATTCGTTTTAAAATACCGGTAGGAGAAACATTATTCCTTAAAGACATAATTCGTGGTGATGTGAAGTTTGAGACGAATCTTTTAGATGATAAGGTATTATTTAAAAGCGATGGTATGCCTACCTATCACCTTGCAAACATAGTAGATGACCACTTAATGGAAACCAGCCATGTTATTCGTGGTGAAGAGTGGTTACCTTCCCTACCCCTGCACTCATTACTTTACAGAGCCTTTGATTGGGAAGCTCCGGAATTTGCACACTTACCGTTAATACTTAAACCGGTAGGTAACGGTAAATTATCTAAAAGAGATGGTGATAAAATGGGATTCCCTGTATTTCCGCTTGAATGGACTAATGCAGACGGAAGTAAATCGTCAGGTTACAGAGAAGAAGGATTTTTACCGGAAGCTGTTGTTAACTTCTTATCACTGTTAGGGTGGAACCCTGGTAACGATCAGGAATTGTTTACACTTGAAGAACTGGTACAATCATTCGATTTAGAAAGAGTACACAAGGCAGGTGCAAAATTTGACCCTGAGAAAAACAAATGGTTTAATCACCAGTATTTCATAAGGCAGGATAACAATATACTTGCTTCACAGTTTAACCATACCTTACTTGAAAAAGGTATAAACAAACCTGCTGAGTTTGTAGAACAGGTTGTTGGACTGGTTAAGGAACGTGCTACTTTTGCTAGTGAGTTATGGGATTTAAGTGATTTTTTCTTTACGGCACCAACAGAATATGATGAGAAAGCTAAGAAGAACTGGAAAGAAGATACAGGGGCGCTTTTAAGCGAATTAAGCGAGGTTATTAACAATACTATGGATTTCTCTTCACAAAACTTAGAAACGGTTGTAAAAGCCTGGATAAGCGAAAAAGAAGTGGGAATGGGTAAAGTTATGCAACCGCTGCGTTTAAGCCTTGTAGGCTCATTAAAAGGTCCTCATTTATTTGATATAATGGCATTAATAGGTAAAGAAGATACCATAAACAGGATTAAAAAAGCTGTTGAAACATTATAAAATTTGAAAGCCTCTGTAACAAGAGGCTTTTTTATTATACTAATAGTCGTATCTTAACAAAAATAAATCAACTAATCATGGGAAACGTTTTTTTATATGTATTACTGTTTATAGTATTCATATTATTTCTATCATCATTTTTTACCGTTAAACAGCAAACAGCTGCTATTATAGAGCGATTTGGTAAATTCGGGAGTATTCGTCATGCCGGACTTCACTGGAAAGTGCCTCTAATAGACAAGATTTCAGGAAGAATAAATCTTAAAATTCAACAGCTTGACGTAATTATTGAAACCAAAACCAAAGAGAATGTATTCGTAAAAATGAAAGTTTCGGTACAGTTCAAAGTTATTCAGGAAAAAGTATATGAAGCTTTTTATAAGCTGGAATATCCACACGATCAAATCACATCATACGTATTTGATGTTGTTCGTGCAGAGGTACCTAAACTAAAACTTGACGATGTTTTTGAACGTAAGGATGATATTGCAATTGCAGTTAAAAGAGAACTTAACGATGCAATGACCACTTATGGTTACGACATTATCAATACACTTATTACAGATATTGACCCGGATATCCAAGTTAAAAATGCGATGAACCGTATTAATGCTGCCGACAGGGAAAAATCGGCTGCTGAATATGAAGCTGAAGCACAAAGAATTCGTATAGTAGCTAAAGCTAAAGCAGAGGCTGAAAGTAAAAGATTACAGGGTCAGGGTATTGCCGACCAAAGACGTGAAATTGCCAGAGGTCTTGTAGAAAGTGTTGACGTACTTAATAAAGTAGGTATCAATTCTCAGGAAGCATCGGCGCTTATTGTAGTAACTCAACACTATGACACACTACAGTCTATAGGTAGCGATACTAACTCTAACCTTATTCTTTTACCTAACTCACCACAGGCTGGTAGCGATATGCTAAACAATATGGTAGCATCATTTACTGCATCTAATCAGGTGGGTGAAGCTATGAAAAATGCTTCAAAAAAGAAGAAAGATGATGATTCTAACAGATATATAGAACCGGAAACTGACTTTGATAACGACGAAGATATTTAAATAAAAAGAGCGGCTAATTAAGCCGCTCTTTTTATTTAAATATCTTTTTAAACAACATGGTAAGTGCCAAACTTTTTAATGGTCCGGCAAACAAACCAAGAATGCTTAATATCCGTTTTGGTGTATCCCCTATTATATTTTTAAGCTGAAGACTTTCTTTAGTTTCTTCAACTTCCTTAACTAACTTATGATACGCAAGATCTTTTTCGACCTTTAATATTCTAAGGTCTTTATTAATCTCTTCGTAACTATTGTATATTTTTGATTTCATGGCTAATCGTAATCTTTAAAAAATATTCGTGAAAAATTAGCCAGTAAAGGTCCCTCGGTAATCTTATCCTGATAATAGTATACTATAATGGCCAGTATTAAATAAATACCGCCTACTATAAGGAATCCGTAGGCCATATTATCAAGGGCATAACCAATACCGATTGCCGCGCCTATAGAGAAAAATAAAACAACAAGTAACAACATTATTCCTAAAAGTATCACCTTTAGCATCATAGATGTTGATTTCATAAAGATTTTAAAACCCCATAGCTTGTAGTACTGTACATTAGCATCAAGTAACTCCTTAGCTTGGTTTTTTAAATCTTCAGCATTTTCTTTTATTTCCTCAAACGCCATATAACTAATTATTTGTTTACAGCTGCTTTTGCCGTTCCTTTAAGTTCTTCTAATTTTTTCTCAAGTGTAGCAATGATATCTTCTTTCTTTTGCTCAACGGTTTCAACCAAATGGTCAAGCCCTGATTGAATGTCTGCCTGAGAATGTCCGAACTTACTTTTTACCTGCTCAGAAATTTCATGAAGCTTATCTTTAATTTCATCTCTTTTATGATCATAACCATCTTTTATTTTTTTTCTGGTTTTTGATCCTTCATCCGGAGCAAATAAAATTCCTACACAGGCACCTATTGCAGCTCCTACTAGTACAGCTACAGCTGTTTCTGTTTTACCAGCCATAATTTATTGAATTTTTAGGTTAATAATTATAAAGGTAAAGACTTTAACATTTGTAGGATGTTAATGTGTAGTTAATTGAAGGCTAAATAAAACAAAAAAATAAATTAACGAGATATAAAGCAGTTTTACAGCCGTTACCTTACAATCACCTTTCCTACAAAAAATAATGTGTTACAATTAATTTATGTAGGTCAGTTTTAATAGTAGTCATTTATAATAATTACCATAATAATAGTAATTATATATAATAAAAAACTCCGAATGTTATTCGGAGTTTTAATAGATAATATTTATATCCTTTATTCTTTACTTTCTAATTTTGCCCAGGTGTCTCTTAAGCCAACTGTTTTGTTGAAAACAATTTTTTCGGCTGTAGAATCTCTGTCAACACAAAAATATCCTAAACGTTGAAACTGAAATCGGTCACCATCTTTAGCTTCACTTAAACTTGGTTCCAAATATCCTTTTATAACCTCAAGCGAATTAGGGTTAAGATAACTCTTAAAGTCAATTTCTTTATCACCGTCAGGATTTTCGTGGGTAAATAACCTGTCATAAATCCTTATTTCAGCTTCAAGAGCATGCTGTATAGATACCCAGTGAATAGTTCCTTTTATCTTTCTAAGGCTGGCTTCAGTTCCACTTCCGCTCCTACTGTCTGTATCATAAGTACAGTGAATTTCGGTAATATTACCATCAGCATCTTTTACAACACTTTCACCCTTAATGATATAAGCATTTTTAAGACGTACTTCTTTACCAAGAGTTAAACGGAAATACTTTCTGTTTGCCTCTTCCATAAAGTCTTCTCTTTCAATATATAATTCTCTTGAAAAAGGAACTTTTCTGAAACCTGCACTCTCATCCTCAGGATTGTTTTCGGCATCAAGCCATTCTTCCTGTCCTTCAGGATAATTAGTAATAACAAGCTTAACCGGATCTAAAACACCCATAACTCTTGGTGCAGTTTTGTTAAGGTCTTCCCTTACACAAAACTCCAATACAGAAACATCTACAAGATTAGTACGCTTAGCAATACCAATAGTATCGGCAAAGTTCCTGATAGCCATAGGAGTATAACCTCTTCTTCTCATACCTGATATGGTAGACATCCTTGGATCATCCCATCCTGTAACATGACCTTCCTGTACAAGTTGTAATAACTTACGCTTACTAACTACAGTATGGCTAAGGTTTCTACGGGCAAATTCACGCTGTTTAGGACGTATGGAATTGTTATCATGAATCTGATCCAGGAACCAATCGTATAACTCCCTGTGCATTAAGAATTCAAGCGTACAAAGCGAATGAGAAATAGATTCTACATAATCACTTTCCCCGTGAGCCCAGTCGTACATTGGGTATATTTTCCAGTCATTTCCTGTACGGTGGTGCTGCTTGTGCAGTATCCTGTACATAATAGGGTCACGCATAAGCATGTTAGAAGAAGCCATGTTTATTTTAGCTCTCAAAACATGGGTACCTTCCGGGAATTCACCATTCTTCATTTGTTCAAAAAGCTCCAGGTTTTCCTCTACAGAACGGTTTCTGTATGGACTTTCACTACCCGGTTGAGATGGTGTTCCCTTTTGTTTTGCCATCTCTTCAGACGACTGACTGTCAACATAAGCCAAACCTTTTTTAATAAGTTCAACGGCCCAATCATATAGTTGCTGGAAATAATCAGATGCATAACGCTCTTCGGCCCACTGGTACCCAAGCCATTCTACATCTTTCTTAATTGCATCTACATACTCCTGCTCTTCCTTGGCAGGGTTAGTATCGTCAAAACGAAGGTTAACCGGCGCATTATAGCGTAATCCCAATCCGAAATTTAAGCATATAGAGCTGGCATGCCCTACGTGCAAATATCCGTTTGGTTCCGGCGGAAAACGAAAACGCAGGGATTCCCTGTTCATTCCGTTTGCCAAATCTTCCTCAATTATCTCCTCAATAAAATTTAATGATCTTTCTCTGGTCGACATATCCTGTTAATAATAAGATTGCAAAGGTATTAAAAAAGACGGTTTTTTTAGAATATTTAAAACACTATAAAAGTCTAAGAAATTGTATTTTTACAGCAATATTTTATACTAGCAATGGGAATTATCAAACTTACCAATATACGTACCTTTTCTTACCACGGTTGCCTTGTGGAAGAAAGCAAAATAGGTTCTGACTACAGTGTTGATCTTGAAATTAAAGCCGACCTTAGGAAATCAATGGAAACTGATGAATTAGCTGATACGGTTGATTATGTTCATCTTAACAAAATAGTTATTGAAGAAATGGCTATTCGATCTAAACTTTTAGAACATGTAGCCAAAAGAATTGTGAAACGTGTTTTTGATGAAATACCTTCGGTTTCAAGAATTGTTGTAGGAGTTTCCAAAATCAATCCTCCTATTGGCGGGGATGTACAGGCAGTAACTGTACAAATTGAAGAGTACCGTACCTAAACTTTTCAGTAATAATTACTTAAAGTAAAACAAAACATTATATATTGCGATAACTTTGTATAAAGTTTAATTTTACTGATAAATTTTCTTGCGTTACTGCAAAATATATGTAAATTTGCCAACCATAACCAAAAGGGCATCGTGGCCGAGGGGCTTAGGCACAGGTCTGCAAAACCTGCTACAGCGGTTCGAATCCGCTCGATGCCTCCACAAAAAAAAGCTATCATTTTCATGATAGCTTTTTTTATTTTATATCGTTTTTAATTAGTTATTTTTTATTCTCCAGCTTATCAAAAGCCTCATCCATTAGTTTCTTTTCAGCAGGAAACCAGCCCTGTATTAATAAAGCAAGTCCGAATATCATAAGGATAATACTAATAGCTTTTTTTATTTTAGAAATGTTACTTATGGTAAGTTTACTTCTTAGCTGTTTGGCCAGCATAATTTTACCAATATCAATTATTAGGTAGGTACATATAATTGCAGTAAAGAATATAAATATTCTTGTTGGATCTAAATCCAATTGCGGTCCCCAGGTAATGATAATTGCAAGCCAGAAGCCTAATACCCCTATATTGATAAAATTAAGCAGGAAACCCTTAGCAAACAGGCTGAAATAGTTTTTCTTAATAATATCTCGGGAGGCATCATCTATAATCTCATTTTTAGCTGATTTATTGATCTTAATAAATGAAATGATACCGTATGTCATCATAATAAGCCCGCCAAAAGTGAATAAGGCAGGTTCATCTTTAATATTTTGAAGTAATTTATAACTACTGAAATAAGCTATAAGGATAAAAATAATGTCGGAAAATATAGCACCAAGATCAAATGCCAAAGCAGCCCTAAACCCTTTAATGACACTTGTTTCAAGCAGTACAAAAAAAACTGCTCCCGGCATAATACTTAAAATGAAACCTATAGATACGGCGCTTAAAATATCCTGTAACATCAACTAAAATTATAGTGATGCAAGTTAGTATTTTAAATTTTTAAATAAAAAGATAAATGTAAATCAACAGGATACTAGCTACCTTACAATAGTAATCTCGGCATTACTCGCTTTAGTTTCATTTATCTTTTCAGGGTTACCGTGAATAGCAAGTTCGGCACCCGATGCTACAACAGCATTTACCGCACCGGTAGCATAAACAGAAACTTCTGCACCAGATGCAAGATAAACTGTACTATTTTCTGTTTTCAATTTACTGGCATTAAGTTCACAGCCACTTGCTGCATGAATATCCAGTTGTTTGGCATCACCTCTTAATATGATTTCAGATCCTGAAGAAGCTGCCACACTAATATTTTCGGCATAAACAGAACAATTAAGTTCGGTACCACCATCAACACTTAACTGTAAGTTTTTTGATGTAATAGTACCTTTTACCAACATTTCTATAGGTCCCGAAAGAGCAATCTGATCTATAGGGCCATTAAAATAAATAATAACCTCGGCTGTAGAAGACGAATTACTTAAAGCAAGATTACCTTCTTCAGAACTTACCTGTAATGTGTTTTCTCCCTCTTCAATAACTAATTTATATTCTGAAGATTCTATCATTCTCACCTCTACATTTCCATTTATGGCAAGCTCCCTGAAACTTTTAATCTCTACAGTTTTTTGTGCAGCTGCAAATTGAAATACTGCAACAGCTGCAATTACGAATAACTTTTTCATGTCCTTTAAAATTAGTTGATTATTAATATAAAGACAGTATAGTAGATGAAACTGTTACAGTTAAGTAAAAAAAATCCCGATAAACTAATGTGGTTTATCGGGATATATTATTTTTAATCAGGTAATTAGTTACATAACATTGATGTTGCCACCTACATTATTGGTTTTGTTTACCTGTTTAGGTTCACCATAAATATCAATATCACCTCCTGCAGTAGTTTTAGCATCTACAAAATCAGTAGCAAAAATATCGGCCTCACCTCCTGCTGTTATACTTACAGAAGTTTGTGCAGTAGTAAGATCTCTGGAATTTAGAATCCCTCCCGAATTAATAGTAACATCATGGTTAGATGCCTTACCGTTAATGGTTAATATACCACCTGATTTGATTTTACTTTTAAGCTTATCAACATCCAGATTCAGTTTAATTTCAGCTCCCTCTTTTGCATTAAGCTCAAAGGCAACAGCCTTAAAAGTATCTTCAGATGAAACATAAGAACCTTCACTGGCTTCCACTTGGTCTACATATTTGTAATATAATGTAACCGATATATCATCACCCTGAAGGAGTTTGGAAAACTTCATCCTTATTTTTACTTGGTCATTCTTATTGACAACTTCCACATCCTGAGAATCATGACCTGAAATAACAATCTTGTTCTCGTTTGATTTT
This sequence comes from Flavobacterium rhizophilum, assembly GCF_046000485.1. Taxonomy (NCBI): domain Bacteria; kingdom Pseudomonadati; phylum Bacteroidota; class Flavobacteriia; order Flavobacteriales; family Flavobacteriaceae; genus Flavobacterium; species Flavobacterium rhizophilum. Next base: position 222,111 of record NZ_JBELQB010000006.1, on the reverse strand, counting down.
ACCATTAAAACTTGAATCTGATCAAATACCTTTACGGTAGAAAAATCACCCAGATTTCTGGTTTCCTGAGCTAACAGGCTACCCGAAAAAAGCAATAAAGCCGCAATTAGTTTTTTCATGATATATTAATTTTTGATTGATTACTCTTTCTTACCGAGGTACTGAAAATCAAGTTGCTTTTTAACCAGGTCAGCATTTTTTACCTTAACGTAAACCTCGTCACCCAGCTGTAATAAATTCTGGGTAACCTGCCCTACTAAAGCATATTGTTTTTCATCAAAAGTGTAATAATCATCGTTTATTTCCCTTATGCGGCACATGCCTTCACATTTGTTTGAAACGATTTCAACATAAATACCCCATTCGGTAACACCCGATATCACACCTAAGAACTCCTCGTCCTTATGATCCAGCATGTACTTAACCTGCATATACTTAATACTGTCACGTTCGGCATTAGCTGCAAGATTTTCCATATCTGACGAATGTTTACATTTCTCCTCATACTCCTGCTCATCTACAGATTTGCCCCCATCCAGATAATGTTGTAACAATCTGTGTGCCATAACATCAGGATAACGACGAATTGGTGAGGTAAAATGCGAATAATAATCAAACGCCAGTCCGTAATGTCCTATGTTATCAGTAGAATATCTTGCCTTACTCATACTACGAATAGCCAGTGTATCTACAAGGTTCTGTTCTTTTTTACCCTGAACTTCAGCTAAAAGATTATTAAGCGATTTAGATATTAAATCTTTTGACTTGAAGTTGATACTATAACCAAACTTAGATATAACCGACTGTAAGTTAAACAGCTTATCTTCATCCGGTTCATCGTGAATACGGTATACAAAAGTCTTTTTAGGCTGTTGCTTACCAATAAATTCTGCCACTTTCCTATTGGCCAATAGCATGAATTCCTCAATAAGATGATTAGCATCTTTAGCCACTTTAAAGTACACACCTGTAGGTTCGGAAGCTTCATTAAGATGGAACTTCACCTCTACCTTATCAAACGAAATCGCACCATGCTGCATACGCTTTCTGCGTAATATTTTAGCCAGCTCATCAAGCTTAATAACAGCCTGTTGTATATCATTTCCTACCTGGTACTCCTCCCCTGTTAACGATATTTCCTGAGGGATGGTATTTCCTTTGGTTTCAATAATATGCTGAGCTTCCTCATAAGCAAAACGCTGATCGGAATAAATAGCTGTACGTCCAAACGATTGGTTAACAATCTCTGCTTTCTCATTAATTTCAAACACTGCAGAAAAAGTATATTTCTCCTCATGCGGTCGTAATGAACACGCAAAGTTAGACAGTACCTCGGGTAACATAGGTACTACCCTATCTACCAGATATACCGATGTTGCCCTATTAAAGGCTTCTTCGTCCAGTAATGTACCTTCTTCAAGATAGTACGATACATCGGCAATATGGATACCTACTTCATAGTTACCGTTTTCAAGTACCTGGAATGATAATGCATCATCAAAATCCTTAGCATCCTTAGGATCAATGGTAAAAGTTAATACTTTTCTCATATCCCTCCTGTTGGCAATTTCCTCTTCCTTGATGGAAGTATCAATCTTTTGGGCATACGCCTCAACATCTACAGGAAAATCATAAGGAAGCCCGTATTCGGCCAAAATAGCGTGTATCTCGGTATTGTGTTCACCCGGACGTCCAAGTACTCTTAAAACCTCTCCAAACGGGCTGTCTGCCTTCGCAGGCCAGTCATCTATCTTTACCAATACCACATCACCGTCCTGAGCATTACCCAGTTTGTTTTTAGGGATAAAAATATCAGTATACATTTTTGGGTTCGCCGTACTCACAAAAGCAAAGTTCTTCTGGATGTCAATAACTCCCACAAATTCAACTCTTGCTCTTTCAATAATCTCAACTACCTCACCTTCAGGTCTTCGTCCTCTCCTACGGTTATAAATATATACCTTAACCTTATCGCCGTCAAGGGCTTTATTAAGGTTTCCGGTAGGTATAAATACGTCATCTTCAAGTTCGTCGCTCACAAAGTAGGCAGTTTTTCTGCTGGTCATATCTATCACGCCTTCAATATAATCGGCTTTAGATACAACCCTGTATTTGCCTCTCTCTACTTCTTCAATCGTTTCTTTAGAGGCAAGAAATTTCAACTCTTTAATAATCTCGTTTCTGCTTTTGGTATCGTTTAGTTCCAGTGCAGCAGCTATCTGCTTGTAGTTAAATAGTTTATTTGGATCTTTAGAGAGTATTTTAAAAATTTTCCTGGAAAAGTCTTTTTCCCTTTTCACAGACGGTTTTCCGTTTCTTTTTTTACTCATATATAGTTTAAATATTGCTGAAAATTACGAATTACTTATAGAATAGTTAGTACAATTAATGAAATAATAACTATTTACTTACTAAATTTATACGGAGAATACTGAATCTCATTTACGTATGAAGGACTTTATCACAGCCGCCGTGTTTAGCTATCCGCACGAAATAGCCATCCTGAAGCACTTATTAACAGAAGCCGGAATAAACTTCTATTTCGAGAACGAAACCATTACAGCCATAGCTCCGCTTTACTCCCATGCCCTGGGCGGAATCAAACTCAAAGTTCATACTAACGACTTAGATACCGTAAAAGAGATACTCAAAAACTTAGAAGACTCAAATAATCTCAAAATTGTATAGCGTAAAAGTTATTAAGGTTTTCAACATACATTAAAAACAATAAAGCCTTTTTTAAAATTTTAAAAATTAAATGATGGTTATTATTGCTTGTTAATAGTAGGGATAACTTTTGGCTAATTTGTTTTTTCAGCGAGTTATACAATTTTATACAAAGGTATCAACAAAGTTAAGAAATCGTAAATAATTCAAAATAAAGGTTTTCATAAAAATAGGGTATAGGTTATTAACAATGGTTAATTACTGTTTTTTAATTGTTTTGTTTGAAAACTTACCCTGTTAATTGCTGTTAATAACCCTTCTTAACCTTTTCATAACTTTCAAAGAAATTCTAAGAAATAAATTTGGTTTTAAAAGTTAGGTTTTTGATTACAAAATTTATCGTTACGGTTTTAAAAAACTTTCTTTTTTATGTTGTGAACTTATTAACAATAACTGTTAAAATTTAACTACTTAGTTTTCAGTACAATTACATATTCTATTAACAATTCAATATTTTAACATATTTATAAAACGTAAGGGTACTGAAAATCAGGCATAAAACATAAAAACCCTTTTAATAATATTACAGATGCCTAAATCTTGGTAACTTTGCAGCAATAAAGTTTATTTATAAATACATTTTAAAGTATGAAAATTTCAATAGGTAACGACCACGCGGGTCCTGATTACAAAAAAGCTATTGTAAAGTACCTGGAAGAGAAGGGTATAGAAGTTATTAACCATGGTACAGACACTTTTGACAGTGTAGACTATCCTGATTTTGTACACCCGGTTGCCAATGATGTTGAAAACGGTACTGCCGATTTTGGTATTATTATATGTGGTAGCGGTAACGGTGTTGCTATGAGTGTTAACAAACACCAGAAAATTAGAGCTGCACTTTGCTGGATTAAAGAAATTGCGGCGCTGGCGCGCCAACATAACGATGCTAACATTATTAGTATACCGGCACGTTATACTTCTATACAGCAGGCTGTTGAAATGGTAGATACTTTTTTAAATACCGAATTTGAAGGCGGCAGACACCAAAACAGAGTAAACAAAATACCTTGTTAATAACATAAAATTGTAGTGAGCGGACACCATCATAATCATAGAATACACAAGCATGAAATTGAAGGGAAAAATCTGCTTTTTTCCATACTGCTCAATACACTAATAACAATAGCCCAGGTTGTGGGAGGGATTATTTCCGGCAGCCTGGCTTTACTTTCAGATGCGCTGCATAACTTTAGTGATGTCCTTTCGCTGGTTATTAGTTATGTGGCACACAAACTTTCCCGTAAAAAAGCCACCATATCCCAAACCTTTGGGCTAAAACGATCAGAACTGGTTGCGGCTTTTGTCAATTCGCTTACTCTTGTTATTGTTGCCTTTTATCTTATTTATGAGGCTATTACACGTTTTTTTGATCCGGTAATTATTAAGCCGGGACTTGTAATTTGGTTCTCCATACTGGGTATTGTGGCAAACGGACTTTCGGTACTGCTGTTAAAAAAGGATGCCAACCATAACCTGAACATGAAATCGGCTTACCTGCACTTATTAACAGATATGATGGCATCTATAGCTGTGCTCGCGGGCGGACTCATGATGCATTATTTCGAAATGTATTGGGTAGATGCCGTGCTTACACTTATTATTGCCATTTACCTGGTGGTGGTAGGGGTTGACCTGTTAATAAAGGCTACCAAAATGCTGATGCTGTTCACGCCAGAGTTTATAGATATTAAAGCAATAGTTAGGGAAGTCCACAAAATTGATGGTGTTAATAAACTGCACCATATCCATGTATGGCACTTAAACGAAGAGGAGTTGCACCTGGAGGCACATTTAGACTGTACGCACGATATTACATTATCGCAGTTTAACCTGCTGTTACAGGACATTGAAGATATGTTGTATGATAAATTTGGCATTAACCACGTTAACATACAACCCGAATTTAAAAAGGAAGATCCAAAGGATTTTATTGTGCAGGATTAGATTAAAATTAAATAGAATTTCTGGTCATAAAATCTAAAACCCCGGACATCATAATTTCAACTTGTTCTTTTGAATATTCGCTATATAATCCATGTGCAGCCTTATTTCTTAAATCTAACCAAGATGTTACATTTTTAAGATCAAGTTTATTATATACTTCTGCTTTTGACAATTCTGAATTCAATAAATCAGCATTTTTAGGATAGTATTTTCCCTCTTCATTTTTATTAATATGGATATTATTATTTCTGCAGAGTTGACGTAAATGTTCTTCAAGTGTACTACCTATTATTACTGCTGCTGCATCTTTATAGTTTTGTTTTAATAAATATTCTGCGGTTTCAATATAATCGGTAAATATTTCCGCACTGATTAAACCTTTTAAAGATACTAACCAATCATTTTCGATTTCAATTTTTATAGAATTTAATATTCCTCTTCCGTTTTGAACAGATGAAGGGTGAGGTCCATTTACTTTTGATTTGAAATTTACGTAATAGGGATGATTTTCTTTATAGAGATATACAATAAATGATAAAGAAGAAGCTTCAAATTCATTAAATAATTCAGAATCTACCCAACTTGTTCTAATATTTCCCCCACTTACGTATTTAGTTTCTAAAGTTTTATTGGCTATGTTAATTAAATACTTTATACGTTCTAAAAGTTTTTTATTAGAATTCATTATTTGTGATATAAGTTTTTTTATTTATAAAGTAAGGAACGATATCTTTTTTAACAGAATGATACATGTCATTTCCATATTGACTTAATAAAGATAAAGATGTTTTATCTGAGAAATCAATTTGAATTGATTTTGAATGAATAGGATTTTTAATATCTCCTTTTATTCTGTAATAATCTAAATTAGAAGTAGTTTGAGATAAAGACTCTAAAAAAATATTACAAAATTCACTTTGTCCGGTTAAACATGAATCAAAAAGTTGTTGTCTCCAGCCTATAAAAGATCTTTTTCTACGAGAAAAAGGTAAGAAAGTTTGTTTACTATTTAAGCTGGATATTGAAAGAAGTTGAATATTATCATATGCTTTATTTTCTCCTACAAAATAGCGTAAAGCTTCAGTATAACCAATTAATGAAGGATTGTTTGCCCAAAGGCCTCCATCTGCATATAGTTTGTTATCATGCTGTTTCATTTCAGCAATAGGAAAATAAGTTGGAGCAGCTGAAGTAGCTAAAGCTACATCGACCATTAATAGTTCATTATCTCTACTTAAATTACCCTCAGGATGATCATATTTAAATATTTCATATGTTCCATGAGTAATATCAAATGTAGGAATACATAACAAACACTTACTATTTTTAATTTTATTATTTTTTAAGACCTCATATAATGCTTTTTTTAATTTTTTATCTGAGTATTTGCCATAAAGTAGTGCTTGTCTGATAAGAGGAATTTTTCCTTTTGACCAACGAAATATTTTAGGTCCATGCTGCGTATAAAATTTACATATTTCTTCAGTAGAGATCCCTAAAGAAAGAGCCAATGCTATAAGACCACCAGTTGATGTGCCGCAAATAAGGTCAAAATAATCCACAATTCTTAAAGAGTTATCTCCTGAATCTTTGATTAATTGTTTTTCTATTTTATTAAGTATTGTTGCTGAATAAAGCCCTTTAATTCCACCCCCATCAATAGATAAAACTTTAAATGTTTTCATATTGTTACTTTTTGTCGCGTTCATTTATTACTTGTCTAATATTTTCAGGAATGTTGGTGTCATAATATTCTTGTATTTTTTTTGGTTGACTAATCAATACTTCACATATAACATTTATGAATCCAAATAATGCATATGCTATTTCTACTTTATCATTCAAATCAATAACTCCAGGGTGAACTGCATTATTTCCAATAACTCTTACACTATCAAGAGCTTGTTGCATACTTTTTGGAAGTCCTTTTTTTACTAAATTTTCTATATCATCATTAATATTTTTACCTTTTTCTCCTAAATGAATACAAAGTTTTTGAAGTGCTAATCTCAATAGAGCGGCAGAACCTCTAGGAGAGATGTTAAATATATTTTTAGCTTCATTGTAATCATATTTAATATTCTCCGGTAAATCAGGGTTAGCAGCCTCAATATTACCGGTTAAAGGGTATGTCATTTTTTGATTTATCCAAATAGAAACTTCTTGACAATGAGCACATTTTGCAATAAAAGTATTTTTTAATTGATAAGCTGTTGTAACTAGTCTGCCATCTGCTTGATTAAATTGATATCTACAACTAATATCATAAGACCATGTTTGAACTGCCATGACTTCGCAATGTGGACAGTGAAATGAAGATAATTTTAAAGTAGGAGTAATATGTTTCATATAAATGAATTTATTATAAACTTACAAAAAATATCCTACCAAATTATTGTTAATATATAAACAACCCCTTATTTTTCAACCCTTTGACACAAATGCCGTAAAAATGCCGTAGTAAAACCGCTATCAAATGCCTACCTTGGTCAATAAATTTGTCCCATAACTTTAAATCAAAAAATTATGGAAACTATTGGAAAAAGAATTGCCGAAATAAGAAAGCAAAAAGGCTTAACTCAGGAGGAGGTAGCCGAGAGCGCTAAGATAAATTTACGCACACTACAGCGTATTGAAAAAGACGAAACCGAACCCCGTGGTAACAGCCTTAAAGGGATATGCGAAGCACTGGAAATTAATATTGAGGACCTCGTAGATTATGGTAAAACCGAAGACAGAACCTATTTGGTATACATGCATCTTTCGGTAATGAGTTCGGTATTCATACCGCTGGGTAATATTATCTTGCCGCTTATTTTATGGCTCAATAAAAAGGACAGGATTGTTTCGGTATCGGCTCAGGGTAAAAACATAATTAACTTCCAGATTGTATGGACGGTTTGTTTCTATATACTGTTATTCACATTTGTATTTTTCAAAATAATGCACCTGCCGTTTAATTCATTTCTTTTTGTAGGGCTTATGGTAGTTGTTGGTATTTTTAATTTCCTGTATCCGGTATATGCTGCCATTAGGGTAAGTAAGGGAGAGGTTAAAAACTTCTGGCCGGCACCAATTAAATTTATGAAATAAGAATACTATGTTTGTAGTTCATATTTTTGAATAATGACAAACATCCAATTCATTTCGGGGCAGGTTACTGCTCCAGTAAAAAGCATAGAAAATACATTACAACTGCTAAATGAAGACTGTACTATTCCCTTTATTGCGCGTTACCGAAAGGACAGGACGGGCAACCTTGATGAGGTGGTAATAGAACAGATAGCCAAGCTAAACCAAGCCTTTCAGGCTATTGTAAAGCGAAAAGAAGCGATTTTAAAGAGTATTGAGGAGCAAAACGGGCTAACGCCCGATTTAAAACAAAAAATCGATGCCAGCTTTGATATGACCGAACTGGAGGATTTTTACCTTCCGTTCAAAAAACGCAAAAAGACCAAAGCCGACACCGCCCGTGAAAACGGACTGGAACCGCTGGCTAAAATCATCATGGCGCAAAACAGCGATGATATTGATTATATAGCATCAAAATACCTTAACGATAAAGTGGCAAATGAAGATGATGCACTACAGGGTGCCCGCGACATTATTGCCGAATGGGTAAACGAAAACCTGTATATCCGTAAAAATCTAAGGAGGATGTACAACCGCAAGGCAGAGATAACCACCAAAAAGGTTAAGGGCGCCGATGAGGAAAAGGCTAAAAAATTTGAGCAGTACCTGGACTGGAGTGAAAACCTGGCTAAAGCGCCGTCACACAGGATACTAGCCATATTACGTGCCGAAAACGAGGGTATCATTAAGTTTAAAGTAGATATAGACAGTGATGAGGCTATCGATTTTATGGAGCAGTCGGTTATCAAAAACAACCGCGAAACCGCCGGCCAGCTAAAGCTGGCAATTAAGGATAGTTACAAGCGCCTGCTGGCACCAGCCATTTCAAACGAGGTATTGCAGGAATCCAAAGCAAAGGCCGATGCTACCGCTATTGGCGTTTTTGCCGGAAATTTGGGTCAGCTGCTGTTAGCCCCGCCACTTGGGGAAAAGCGTATACTGGCAATAGACCCCGGGTTTCGCACAGGCTGTAAGGTAGTTTGCCTTGACGAGAAGGGCGACCTGTTGTATAACGAAACGATATTTCCGCATGCGCCGCAAAAGGAGACTGCCATTGCCATGAAAAAAATACGTTCTATGGTAAATGCTTATAAGGTAGATGCTATTTCTATAGGTAACGGAACGGCATCGCGTGAAACCGAACATTTCATTAAAAAAATAGCTTTTGATAAGCCGGTACAGGTATTTGTAGTGAGCGAAGCAGGGGCATCGGTATATTCGGCATCAAAAATAGCAAGGGACGAGTTCCCTAATTATGACGTAACCGTGAGAGGAGCCGTATCAATAGGGCGCAGGCTGAGTGACCCGCTTGCCGAACTGGTTAAAATAGAGCCTAAAGCCATTGGTGTGGGTCAGTACCAGCACGATGTAGATCAGGGTAAACTTAAAGACGAACTGGACACGGTGGTTATGCGCTGTGTGAACTCGGTAGGTGTAAATATCAATACGGCGAGTAAATCACTGTTAGGATATGTATCGGGTATAGGAGAGAAGCTTGCCGAAAATATAGTAAATTACCGTAGTGAGAACGGTCCGTTTGAAGATAGGAAGCAACTTAAAAAAGTACCAAGGCTGGGGGATAAGGCCTATCAGCAGGCGGCGGCTTTCGTAAGGATTCCAAACGCTAAAAACCCGTTGGATAATTCGGCTGTACACCCTGAGGCTTACAGTATAGTGGAAAAAATGGCAAAGGACATGAAGTTAAAAACTGCCGATTTGGTTTCCAATAAGGAGGCGATAGCTAAAATTCCGGTAAACAATTATGTAACCGGAGATGTTGGTGTATTGGGACTTAAAGATATTTTAAAGGAGCTTGAAAAACCGGGACTGGATCCAAGGAAGTCGGCCAAGGTGTTTGAATTTGATCCTAACGTAAGGTCTATTAACGACCTGCGCACTGGGATGATATTACCGGGTATTGTGAATAACATTACCAATTTTGGCTGCTTTGTAGATATAGGTATTAAGGAAAGCGGACTGGTACATATTTCCCAGTTAAAGGATGGTTTTGTGAGCGATGTAAATGAGGTTGTAAAACTACATCAGCATGTTGAGGTTAAGGTGCTTGAGGTGGATGAGACCAGAAAAAGAATACAGCTTACTATGGTATTGTAAAAAAATAAAAAACCCTCTAAGTACTACTTAGAGGGTTTTTTATTTATAGAAATAAATATTATAATTTATTTTCTTCTTTTTGAGATTGTTCATTTTTTGAGTTTGCCGGCTGGTCATCCTTCGCTGCATCTTTAAATTCCTTAATACCAGATCCAAGGCCTCTCATTAATTCAGGAATTTTCTTTCCGCCAAACAATAGCACGATTAATACCACAACAATTGCTATTTGCCACGGACCAACTGCTCCTAAAAAAATTGCTAACATGTTCATAATTACAATAAATAAAATGATTATTTCGACAAAGTTAAATATAAAATAATTTACAATAACTATTTACGGCAAATATTTAGTATTGGTTTGCGTTAAAGTATAGAATTTTAAAGATTTTTAGCTAATATACCGTATTGCAGGAGGCTATGGTATTAGTATATTTGTGAATTAAACAGTAAATATGTCGGGCAAAAAGCGTAAAAGGCAGGTAATCAGGAAGAAATTGTTTACAAAAAACCGCCTTGTAATATTAAATGAAGATTCCTTTGAGGAAATATTTTCCTTAAAGCTTAACTTAATGAATGTTTTTGTGGGGTTAACGCTAATTAGTATCGTGATGATAGCCCTTACAACTTATATAATTGCATTTACTCCTTTAAGGGAATATATACCGGGTTACTCCTCTTCAAAACTGAAGAAAGATGCTATTGATAATGCCATAAAGTCGGATTCGCTTCAAAAGGCTTTAGATGAGAATAACATTTACCTGGCTTCCATAAGGAAAGTACTAACCGGAGATATTGAACATGCTTCCCTTAACAGGGACTCCATAATAGCTGCCGAGCATAATGACGTAAATGTAGACCTGACTCCAAAAGAGGCCGAGCTTAAATTAAGGGAACAGGTAGCACTTGAAGATAAGTACAACCTGTTTGAAAAGGCACAGCCAAAAGTAAACCTGGTATTATTTGCTCCGGCAAAAGGTCATATTACCGAAAATTATAATGCTAAAGACAAGCATTTCTCTGTAGATATTATGCTTGCTGCCAATACCCCGGTAAAATCGGTAGCGGCAGGAACAGTATTATTTTCAGACTGGACCCCTACGCAGGGTAATGTGATTATAATTCGCCATAACGACGGTATTATCTCTGCATATAAAAAAGCCTCATCCCTAACAAAAGTACAGGGCGACGTGGTAAAATCGGGTGAGGTAATAGCCATGGCAGGAACATCGGAAGATGCTGATAAGGGAGCGCACCTGCAGTTTGAATTATGGAAGGACGGTTATCCTATTAACCCAACCCAATTTATTGATTTTGAATAACAACTTATGTCTATAAAATCGTTTGCAGCAAAACTGTTTGCCAAAAAAATATACAGCGATACCCAAAAATGGGTTCAAAACCCTGTGGAAACCCAACAAAAGGTTCTGGAAATGCTTATTGCAAAAGCGGCACAAACTAATTTTGGGAAAGATCATCATTTTGAGGGGATACGCTCGCATGTTGATTTTGCAAAACATGTACCTGTAAGGGATTATGAAGACTTAAAACCTTATGTGGAAAAGGTGGTTAAAGGAGAGGAAAATGTACTTTGGCCCGGTAAACCACTTTATTTTGCCAAAACATCGGGTACCACATCGGGGGCAAAATATATTCCGTTAACAAAAGAATCCATGCCTTATCATATTGAGGCAGCCCGAAATGCGATACTACATTATATTCATGAAACAGGTAAATCTGAATTTGTAGACGGTAAAATGATATTCCTGCAGGGAAGTCCTGAACTGGAGGAGAAAAACGGGATTAAGTTTGGCCGACTTTCCGGTATAGTAGCACACTTTGTACCGGCTTACCTGCAGCGCAACCGTATGCCGAGCTGGGAAACCAATTGTATTGAAGACTGGGAACAAAAGGTAGATGCCATAGTGGAGGAAACCTATAACGAGAATATGTCGGTTATTTCGGGAATACCTTCATGGGTACAAATGTATTTTGAAAGGCTGGAGAAAAAAGGACACAAAAAGGTAGGCGAGATATTTAAAAATTTCAGCCTGTTCATATATGGCGGGGTAAATTATGAGCCTTACAGGGCCAAGTTTGAAAACCTTATTGGAAGAAAGGTAGACAGTATTGAACTGTTCCCGGCTTCGGAAGGATTTTTTGCCTATCAGGATAAGCAAAATGAAAAAGGGATGCTCCTGTTGCTTAACTCGGGTATATTTTATGAGTTTATAAAAGCAGATGATTTTTTTAGCGAACATCCTAAACGTTATACCATCGGTGAGGTAGAACTGGGTATTAATTATGTGTTGATTATTTCTACCAATGCCGGTTTATGGGGTTATAATATTGGAGATACAATACAGTTTACATCAACAAAACCATATAGGGTTATTGTAAGCGGAAGGATAAAGCATTATATATCGGCTTTTGGGGAACATGTTATTGGTAACGAAGTAGAGAGCGCCCTTAAAGAAGCGATGGAAGGGACAAATATACGTGTAAATGAATTTACCGTAGCCCCACAAATTAATCCGGAAAAAGGCTTGCCTTACCATGAATGGTTTATTGAATTTGAAAAAGAGCCTGCTAATATGGATGCCTTTTCTCTGGCTATTGATAAGGCTATGAGAAAGCAAAATGTGTATTATGACGATTTGATATCGGGTAATATACTGCGTACTGTGGTGATTACCAAAGTGGGCAAAAACGGTTTCCGTGAGTATATGAAATCAATAGGTAAGCTGGGAGGACAGAATAAATTGCCAAGACTGTCTAACGACAGAAAAATAGCAGATGCGCTTTAAACCCGTTTGTTAATTAACAGGATATACAGGCTTTAACATAAGTAAAAAATAAAATCCTACATTTGCCTTAAAACACTAAAAGAATATGCAGGGCATTAAGAATACATCCCGATCCAAGGCGCAGGAATCTTCTGCGGCAATAGAGCGTTTGTATATTACAATGCGCCATCTTTTAAACCGTGGTTTTTATAAACCTATGGGAGTATCGGGCGATACGCTCAGGGAAGCACTTTTGCTTTTAAGACCGGAAATTTACGGGTCGATAGCAGAGGAGAAGGCTGAGCTTAACGGGCTGTTATATGTTATAGAGCGATTGCCTATAGGTATAGAACAATGCCGTTTTATAAGCCTTACATCAGACGAAGGATATTCCAAATCACATTTTAAGGCCATAGTGCCTCCTAAAAGGAGAAGAAACTGCTACCGTATTGATGACGAGCAGATGAACGTGGAAATTACCCGTGGCAGGTCGGATATATATGATATACTTACCCATCTTACTTTTATTTTTATCGAATCGCATAAAATAAAAGACAGGGTACTTATAGACGATAACGGCGAAATTACCCACGACTGGTTTAGGCTGGAACAAATAGTACTTCAGAAAAAAAAGAAGCTTGCACTTGAAGAAAGGGAAAAAGCAATTTCACATGTAGCTTCAGTATTGGGAAGAACATTTTCGGAAGTATTGGATATTTATGATGCTTTCGGTTCGGCAGAAATGCCCGACAGATTTTTGCATATAATATACTGGCTGGGTAAACTGGCTATAGATGAGGCTATGGGTGGTGCAAAAAGAACGATAACCTTTAGTCCTATTTTAAGGGAGCGGTTAGGGCATCATATTCATGGTGAGATTTGGGCAAACAATATCAAAACCATCCTTAAACAAAACGGGCTTTTGGAAAGGCCTATTCACATTATAAGTGCTAATATGCACAGTGTGATGAATTCTATTTTTGCCAAAAAGGTATTAAGTAAAGAATTTAAGGGTAAACCTGATTACTTTATTTATGAAGAGTTAAGCAAATCCGGAAACGGGGAACAGAGAGCAAGGATTGAAGAAGAGGCTCTTAAAAACGGAATGATATTTATACCCGATACATCGGGTACTAATATAGATGTACAAATATTTGATACATCAGCCATTGATTTTAATGGGACACCATTTAAAAATGGTATAATGGGAGAAGTAAAACCGGTATTAATAGTTATGGATTATGCTTTTGGAGAGCAGGCCTATGAAACTATTGACGAGTTGCTAAAACCGTTTAAGGAACATAAATTGAAAACATTCCTTGATGTAGAATCGGTTTCTATAATGGGTAAAGCCGGCATACTTGAAGGTAATAAGGGAGATATTATGATACCTTCGGCTCATATAAACGAAGGTACGGGAGATAATTATCCGTTTGAAAACGAATTAAAGACAGAGCTTTTGGAAGGACAGGGTATTCCTGTTTATACCGGGGCTATGGTAACCGTTTTAGGCACATCACTTCAAAACAGGGATTTACTCAAGTTCTTTAACGAATCTACCTGGGGGGTTATAGGCCTGGAAATGGAAGGAGCCTATTATCAAAAAGCAATACAGTCGGCCTCAAAAATACGCAGGAGTATTAATCCGGATGTAAAGGTAAGGTATGCCTATTATGCATCAGATAATCCGTTGGAAACAGGTAGTACACTTGCTTCGGGAGGCTTAGGAACATCGGGAGTGAAACCCACTTATTTAATTACAATTAAAATTTTAGAACAAATATTTAATGTCACATAAAAAACTATGGCAAACCAGTTAGACAAAAGTCCTAATAACAGGGATATTGATTTTGATTATGTTTCGGGTAAGGTAAAGGGTTACTTTACAGCTGCAGGCGACCGCTTTTTTGACGCGATACAGTTTGCTAAAAAATATTTTATAATTCTGCTGGTAATTATAATAGGTAGTGGTGTTTGGGGATATTTTAAAGATGAAAACAGTAAACCATATTATGAAAATAATCTGTTTGTAATACCTAACTTTAAGAGTATGGATTACCTGTATTCTAAAATAGATTATTTAAGTTCTAAAGTGGGGGATGACGGATTTTTCCAAAGTATAGGTTTGGAACCTAAATCGATAACTAAAATAGAGGTAAAGCCTGTCGTTGATGTTTTTTCTTTTGTAAAGAGAGACGACCGTATTAAGTATGAGGTTTTAAAATTAATGTCTGATAGCGGAGAAATTTCTAAAATACTGGAAGAAACGGTTGTTGGTAAGAATTATAAATACCATGTAATTACATTTAATTCGGGCATTCCGGTAGATGATAAGACTATTGAGGCTCTTATGAACTTTTTGAATGATGATGAATTTTATCAAACCGTACAGGCTGAATGGATTAAAAATCTTGAAATAAAAATTGAGGCAACCGATACGCTTTTGAAGCAAATAGACGGTATGTTAAACAGCTATACCCGTAAGGGAGGAGAAACAGCCGTTTTCTTTAATCAGGATATGGCATTAGATGAGGTAATCCTTCAAAAACAGGAAATAGTAGATGAGCAGGCCATGAACCGCCTTGACAGGATAAACTACACTAAAATAATTAAAGACAGCAGTAAGGTACTTAATATAGAAAAGTCTTCTTTTACAAGAGGCAGAATGACTATTTTAATGCCCTTGTTTTTTGTAGCGATATTTGCTGTTTTAATGTGGTTTATAGGATTTTACAAAAGACAGGTTAAAAAAAGACAGAGTACAGTAACAGGAGAAAATGAATAAAGCGATACTAGTAACAGGAGGTGCCGGATTTATAGGTGCTAATTTTGTTGAATATTTTTTACAGACCAATAATGATGTTTTATTGGTTAATTTAGATAAACTTACCTATGCCGGAGATTTAGCTAATCTTACTGAGGCAGAAAACAATCCAAATTACAAATTTGTACAGGGAGATATTTGTGACAGGGAGCTTATAGAGCAATTGTTCAAGGAGTATGATTTTAGGGGAGTAATACATTTTGCTGCCGAATCGCACGTAGATAATTCCATATCGGGTCCAGAGGCATTTATACAAACCAATGTTATGGGAACCTTTGTTTTGATTGATGTTGCCAGGAAACACTGGATGGAAGCCCCAAATCAGTACAAGGAAGCCTATAAAGGCTGCCGTTTCCATCATATCTCTACTGATGAGGTGTATGGTACACTGGGCAAGGAAGGTTTGTTTACCGAAGAAACTCCGTATGCACCAAATAGTCCGTATAGTGCCTCAAAGGCATCAAGTGATATGGTGGTGAGAAGTTATTTCCACACCTATGGGATGAATGTTGTTACTACTAACTGTTCTAATAATTACGGACCAAAACAACATCAGGAAAAGCTTATACCAACTATAATCAGAAAAGCAATTTCTGGCGAAAATATTCCTATTTACGGAACCGGAGAAAATGTAAGGGACTGGCTTTATGTACTGGATCACTGTAAAGGGATAGAACTGGTTTACAAAAAAGGCGCAGCAGGGGAAACTTACAATATTGGCGGAAGAAATGAAAGGAATAACCTGTATATAGCCAATAAGATATGTGATTTACTGGATGAAATGTATCCGCGTGAATCGGGTAAATATAACGAGCTTATAACTTTTGTAAAAGACAGGCCGGGGCATGATATGCGCTATGCTATTGATGCAACAAAAATTGAGAACGAACTGGGCTGGAAAGCCGATGAGAATTTTGAAACAGGTATTGTAAAGACAATAGAATGGTATTTGCATAAACTCACAAAATCAAAGTAATAACAATTAATTAAATTTGGGCAATCCCTTTTAAAAAGGGATTACGATATACATATATTAAACAAAATATATTAAATAAATGACTGCAATACCTACAAAACTTGAAGGATGTTTTATAATAGAACCTAATGTTTTTTATGACGACAGGGGCTATTTTATGGAAAGTTATAATGAAGCGCGTTTTGAGGAACAAACCGGGCAAAAGGTACACTTTGTACAAGATAATCAGTCGCACTCTACAAAAGGAGTGCTAAGGGGACTGCATTACCAAACAGGCGAGCATGCTCAGGCTAAACTGGTAAGGGTACTTGAAGGTGAGGTGCTGGATGTTGCCGTAGACGTGAGACCGGGATCGGCTACCTATGGAGAGCATGTTGCGGTATTACTAACAGCAGAAAATAAAAAACAGCTTTTTGTTCCCAGAGGTTTTGCTCACGGTTTTATAGTATTGAGTGAAACGGCATCGTTTTTTTACAAATGCGATAATTTTTACAATAAGGAATCTGAAGGGGGAATATTGTTCAATGACCCTGAACTGAATATTGACTGGCAATTGCCAACAGAAAAACTGATTATATCAGACAAGGATAAGATTCTTCCTAACCTTAAAAATGCAAGGTCAATATGGTAGTATTAGTTACAGGAGCATCGGGCCAGTTAGGGCAAAGTATTAAGCATATAGCGGCTAGTCACAGTTCGCTTTCTTTTTATTATGCCGATAGTAAAGAGGGTGATATTACGAATAAGGCTGCGCTTGAAAAGCTGTTTAAAGAAGTAAAGCCTGATTATTGTATTAATGCTGCGGCTTATACTGCTGTCGATAAGGCTGAAACCGATAAGGAACAGGCTTATGCAGTTAATGTTAACGGAGCTAAAAATCTTGCTGAGGTTTGCAGTTCAGAAGGCGCTAAGTTGATACATATCTCTACCGATTTTGTTTTTGACGGAACAAAATCAACACCCTATACTGAAGAGGATAATACAAATCCGCAGGGAGTGTACGGGCTTACCAAAAGGCAGGGTGAACAGGAAATTGAAAAGGCACTCAAGGAATATTATATTGTAAGAACTTCATGGTTGTACTCCCAGTTTGCCAATAACTTTATGAAAACCATGTTGAGACTGGCTGCCGAAAGGGATTCGCTAGGGGTTATTGATGATCAGAAAGGAACTCCTACTAATGCAGTTGATTTGGCAGAAGCGGTGCTAAAAATTATAGAAAGCGGTAAAGCAGCTTATGGTATTTACCATTACAGTAATGAAGGAGAAACTACTTGGTATGGTTTTGCCAAACAGATTTTTGAAACCAATAATGTGGCTATAGATTTAAAACCTATACCAACATCGGCATATCCTACTCCGGCAAAACGCCCGCAGTATAGTGTTTTGGATAAAAGTAAAATAAAATATACATTTGATATACAAATAAATAGCTGGGAAAAATCTTTACAACCATATAAGTAACAGGCATGCAAAAAATTTACTGTGTTACGCCTCTATATAACGACTGGCAAAGTTGTTCTGTTTTAGTTAATAAAATAAAACAACTTGAAAACACGCACAGTGAATTTATATTTAATATTGTTATTGTAAATGATGGATCGGTAACCTTTCCCGAAGATGCTGTCTTTTTTTCAGAAAAGGTAAAAATCATTAACCTTAAGGTGAACGTTGGTCATCAAAGGGCTATTGCTGTAGGGCTACAATATGTTTATAATGAGGTTAACGATTATGACATGGTTATTGTACTGGATAGTGACGGAGAAGATCGCCCCGAAGACATCCCTTTACTTTTAAAAAAATGCACTGAAAGTAATACAATAGTTTTTGCAGAAAGGAAAAAAAGGGAAGAATCACAATTGTTTAAAGCCGGATATTTTCTTTACAAGAAACTATTTAAATTATTAACAGGGCAACGAATAAGTTTTGGTAATTACAGTGCAATTCCTTCTGCATACCTAAAAAAAACAGTTGCATTAAATAATATATGGAACCACTATTCGGGCGCTATAATGCACTCAAAGCTACCGTATGATAAGATTCTTATTGACAGGGGGAAAAGGTATTCGGGTACATCAAAAATGAATTTTAATAGCCTTGTTTTGCACGGTTTAAGCTCTATAGCGGTTTATTTTGATTCTATTTCAGTAAGAATACTCAAGTTTTCCATATATGGTATGCTGATATGTTTTGTAGGGGTTATTTATATACTTTTCCAAAAACTATTTACAGATAATGCTATTCCGGGGTGGGCATCAAGTTTGATATTAATAATATCGGGAATTATAGTTCAGCTGTTTTCGGTAACATTAATCGTGTTGCTTTTGCAGTTAAGCTCCAGGAAAAACACCGACAGCCCAAACATTAAAAAGTACCTCGATTATATAGATGATATCCAATAAATCAATGAAACATCTTCGGTTTATAAAACAGTCTCCTTTGTTACTATTAGCTTTAGTTACAGCGATAGTTCTGGGCTTTTATAAACTTGATTTACAAAGTGTATGGCTGGATGAAATTCATTCTATGAATGAGGCTTCTCCAATGCAAAGTTTCAGAAACGTTTACCTTTCTGTAACCACAAGCGAGCAAATACCCCCTTTATACTATTACCTTCTTTATTTTGTTTTTAAAGTATTTGGATACACAACTTTAGTAGCAAGAGCTTTTTCGGCAATGGGAGGGGCACTGTGTATTTATGCCATTTATCTTTTAGGGCAAAAGCTTTTTAATAAACGTACGGGTGAAATAGCTGCTCTTTTATTAAGTGTAACTTATTTTCATTTGTATTACTCTCAGGAAGTAAGGCCTTATATTTTTTTTGAACTGTTTACCATACTCTCCTTTTACAGGCTTATGTTTCTTACAGAGACCCCAAATCTTAAAAATGCCTTTTATTATGCCCTGTTTACGGCATTAATGATACACTTTCATTTTTTTGGACTATTTGCAGTCATGGCTCAGTGTTTCATTTTTTTATTGCTCTTATTTTTGGCAGGCAGGGAGCAAAGAGGCAGGTTGTTTAGAAACCAACTTATAGCAGGCTTTTTAATATTGTTGTTTTTATTACCATTACTACCTATATTCCTTAAGGTTATAAGTATTAAAGAATTTTGGATACCAGATCCTCAAAATGATACGGTATATCTCATTTTTTTTGAAATTTTCGGATATTCAAAACGTATATTATTTACCGTAATTTTACTGGTAATAATTAGTATAGCTTTTTTATTTAAAAAAAGAAAGTCTCTAAAGGGTAGTATGGGGTTAAGTACGTCTTTTAGTATAATAGTACTTATATCCTGGCTGTTAATAACAGTTTTACTGCCTTTAATAAAATCATATCTCTCACCATCGGTAATGATAAGCAGGTATTTTATACTTAGCTTGCCGGCAATTATACTTTTAGCGGCTTTACCACTTTCAAAAGTAAAGAACACTTATTTTTGCTATGGTATTGTACTGGCTATTTCTGCTTTTTCAGTTATAAATACGGTTACATTCAACAACTATTATACAAGAATAAATAAAACCCAGTTTAGGGAAATAACCAGTTACATTGCAAACAACAGTAACCAAAACCAAAAGGTTATAACCAGCCTTAAATGGTATTATAATTATTTTTTAAACAACAATAAATTACATTACCCTATTGCGGGAGCTTCATTGGAAGAGTATGTAGGTAAACTGCAAAAGGATTCATTACATCTTGAATCTTTTTGGTATACCGATGCCCATGGCAGGCAGTATAATCTTTCGCCGGACAAAGAGGCATTTTTAAAGAGGCATTTTATATTGCAGGATGATGTGAAGCTTTTTGATTGCTGGGCAAATAATTATCAGTTAAAACATAAAGAGGACAATCAGGAAACTACTGTAACCAATTTAAAAGCGAAAGAAAATGGAAAACTGAAGTGTAATGTTGAGAATATTGACATATTCGGTAATAATATCAGGATATCCGGTTGGGCATTTTTAGAAAATACCGCTTCTTTGAATACAAAAGTCAGGGTTGTTTTAATAAAAAAAGATACGGCTATATTTACGGCAGGAAAACGTTTAAGACCTGATGTGGGTCAGTTTTTCGATAAAAGGGATCTTAATTATTCAGGGTTTGAGTTTTCTACAGATAAAAATAACCTTGAACAGGGAGAGTATGCCATAGGTTTATATCTAACAGATAAGATACAGAATACAGAAAGCTATATGCTTACCGATAAGAAAATAAATATAAGTTATTAATAGGCGTTGTATAAATGGAGTCTGTAAATTTTAAAAAAATGATCTCTACTTCCGGCATCGGGTTTATTTTCCGATTGTTCGGGTTGGGAACTTCATTTTTGGCAACAATGCTTATCTCAAGGCTTTTCAGCGTTGGTGTTTTTGGTAATTATTCCTTAGCGTTTACTATAGCGCAGGCAACAGCACTCGTGTTTGCATTAGGCATACCATCGGCATTGGTAAAAATTGTAGGGAATAACAGTTATACGTACTTACAGGCAAAAAAACTGCTTATAAAAGGACTTAAAATTACTTTAGTATTCTCGATAGTACCGGTAATGTTCTTTTTCTTCGGAGCTGGGTTTTTATCTGAGACCATATTTAAAAGCGATGTGCTTTCCAATTACTTTGTAGTGATTTGCCTTGTACTGCCATTGTTTATTTTCCACGAACTGTTTTTGTTTTTCTTTATATCGGTCAAAAAATTTAAACTATATAATGTTTTCATGTTTGGGTTGCCTAATTTACTGTTGCTGGCATTCCTCTACCTGTTTTATATCTTAAAAATGCCCGAACACTATACCTTTATTGCTTTTGCGATAAGTATGTTAATTGTAGTTATTACAGAGGCTTTTATGGTTTTTGAAATAAAACCGAAAACAGTAGATACACCATTGTCATCGGGGGCGCTTGTTAAAACGGCATGGCCGTTACTCTTTAGCGGACTTATGCTGTACCTGTTAAACTGGACCGATTTGATAATGCTTGGTATGATGGTAGATGAGGATGAGGTAGGTATTTATAATATTGCTTATAAAATAGGTACATTGGGCTTCCTTGTCATTGTTACGGTTAATATTATTATGATGCCTAAAATGGCCGAACTTTATGGAAAGGGAGACCTATCGGGATTAAAAAAATTTATCCATAAATCTACAAGGCTTATTATTTTCACGACTGTACCTATTGTTGCCGGTATTGTAGGGTTAAGCAGTTATATTTTGTCTTTTTTTGGAGAAGAGGCAATTGCTGGAAAAAGCACCCTTATTATAATTTCTGCCGGTATTTTATTTAGTGCCATGTGTGGTAATACCGATCAGATTTTAAACATGACGGGTAATGAAAAAGTGTTTAGAAACATAACTGTAGTTTGTTTTTTGGCAAATATTTCCCTTAATTACCTGCTTATACCTGTTTACGGAATAAACGGTGCAGCAATAGCAAGTGTGGCTACTAATGCGCTGTTAAATGTGATAAGCCTTTTTTATATGAAAAAGATGCTTGGCTTTTATACATTTGCTTAAATATTAAAATAACCCGATGAACCCTGAACTTTCTGTCATAATTGTAAATTACAACGGACTAAAATATATTAAAGACTGTTTTGATTCTTTATACGACAGAATTAAAGGAATCTCTTTTGAGATTGTTGTACTGGATAATAATTCTGCCGATGAAAGTTGTGCATACATAGAGCAGCATTATCCGGAAGTTGTGCTTATAAAAAGTAAGGTAAATCACGGTTTTGGAAAAGGAAATAATGAGGCAGTTAAGCATGCAAAAGGAGAATACCTTTTATTGTTTAATAACGATACCATTTTACAGGATGATATCACTCCTGTAATTACCTATTTAAAAAATAACAAGGATGTTGGTGCAGCAGGGATTAAAATGCTGAATGGGAATAAGGATTACCTGCCATCTGTAGGTAAATTTCCTGATATTGAGAGTACTTTTCTCTTTAAGAGAATGTTTAATATGGGGGAAGAGTTCAGGACAGGAAACTTTACAAGGCAGGTTTATGAAATAGACTGGTTAAGCGGGTCGTTTATAATTATGCCTAAAGAGTTATATATAGCCATAAACGGTTTTGATGAAGATTACTTTATGTATGTGGAGGATGTTGATTTCTGCAAAAAAATAGAACAAAAAGGTTATAAAAGGGTTTTTATGCCTCAGTGTGGATTTGTTCATTTTGTAGGGTTTGACAAATCCCGAAATCCGTTGCTGGTAAAAGGGCACAGGCTATTTATAAAAAAGCATTTTACCGGGCTTAAAAAAGCAGGTTTACTGGCTGTGCTACAATTAAACGCTATAGTAAAACAACTTAAACTAAAGCTAAATATAGGTTAGGCAAATGAAAATAAACGCGGCAAAATTTTATAGCTCATTGTTTACGGTATTGCTGTTACTACAGTTATACCTGCCTTCATTTAAGCTTAATCTGGTAATACAAATTGTTGTTATTGCTATTTTCATGTTTATGGAAAAAACGGCATTTTCTGTTTTCTTTCTTAAACAGATAAAGCCTCTTTTTCTTCTTTTTGTTTTAGGCTTTGTGGGAGCTATTATTTACAGGCCGCAGTTCTTTGATGTAATAAGGGATATATCACACTACATTAAACCTATAACAGGTTTGCTGATAGGGTATTTGTTTTACCGCCGGATTGACAATGCGCACCTGTTTTTTAAAACAATAGTTATCGCAGGAGTAATTTCGGCAATAATACATTTGGGGATTATTAAAGTACTTGCCGGTACAGGATCAATTAGTGAGATTAGGGAATTTACCAAGGACAACTTCCTTGAGCTATTCTCCATTTTTGTTTTGCTGTTTTACCGCAGGTATACAAACGAAAAGTTATTCAATAATATCATTTATGTGGCAGGGGCATTATTGGTTTTAGCAATTTCCAGTATGCTGTATTTTTCAAGAACCATGATAGTACTCGCTATAGTTATGGCGCTCTCTGTTTTTGGATATACTATTATAACTAAAAAAACTTTACGTATTATAGTTGGACTTTTTGTTTTTATAGGGCTCTTTTATGCTTATCTGCATACAGCAAACATAAGAAGGAACGGAAAAGGTTTTGAGCAGTTTTTATATAAGGTTAAAATAGCGCCCGAAGAGATTTATAAAACCAATATAAACCTGGATGATCACAGGAAATTATGGGATCACTGGAGGGCTTATGAGGCAGGAAGAGCAGTGCATTTAATGACAGAACATCCGGGGAGTTTTGTTTATGGTACAGGATTCGGGTCATTAGTGAATCTTAGATTTTTTGCACCGCTTACAGGAGAAAGAAAAGGAATAAGGTATATATCAGAACTGCATAACGGATATATTTACATATTTTATAAAGTAGGGACTGTAGGACTGTTAATCTATCTTTTTATGCTTGGCAGATGGTATAGGTTTCTTTACAGGGATAAAACATTTGTTTCGGTAATGGTATCGGCTACAGGTTTAATATTTTTTGTAACCACTATTACCATTACAGGTATTTATAACAATAGGGACATTATTGTATTTCTTTTGGGGGGACTACTGTATTTTTCTGAAAGGGAAAGAAAGGAAATTACTTCATGAAAAATATTTTGGTAATACATCAGTCGGCCGAATTATATGGCTCAGATAAAATGCTTTTCCTGCTACTTAAAAGTATGGATAAGGTAAAGTTTTATCCGGTTGTTGTACTTCCCGGCGAAGGCCCTTTAAAACAGGAACTTGAAAAGGAAAACATTAAGGTCGTAACAGCTCCGGTATTAAAAGTATACCGTAAAATGTTCACCCCAAAAAACCTGTACCGTTTTTTTAAGGACATAAAAAAAGGGGTTAGCCTTTTAGATAAATTAAATACCGAGTATCGGTTTGATTTGGTTTATTCTAATACATTGGCCGTTTTATTAGGGATGTTCTATGCCCGTAAAAGAAAAATAAAACATGTATGGCATGTACATGAGATTATAGCCCATCCTAAAATTTTTGCAGAAGCCTATCCAAGGCTTTTAAACAAAACTGCACATAAGGTAATATGCAATTCTTTAGCCACCAAAGATAATTTACTGCAAAGGGTACCAACACTTCAATCTAAAATGGTTGTTGTATACAACGGTCTGGATGAGTCACAAAGGGTTGGTGCCGTGGCTACAAAAGCCGATTTCGGTTTCACTCAGGAAGATATGGTGATTACCCTTGTAGGCAGGATAAGCCGTTTAAAGGGTCATAAATGGACGGTATCGGCATTTGCCAAATATTTAAAAACAAGTAATGCTAAGTTGTTTTTTGTGGGGTCTCCTGTACCGGGGCAGGAATATTATGAAACGGAGCTAAGGGAAATTATCAAAGAGGAAAGACTGGAAAACAAAGTAACAATACTACCGTTTACAAAGAACCTGAAACAAATTTGGGATGTTACAGATATTGCAATGATGCCTTCTACAGAAGCAGAGTCTTTTGGTTTGGTAGGGCTCGAGGCCATGCTGGCAAAAAAACCGCTTGTAGCCTCAAACCTTGGAGGGTTAAAGGAAATAATATTGAATAACCAAACGGGTTATCTGGTAGATTCGTTGGACGACAAAGCCCTTGCAGATGCGCTTATTAAACTTATGGATAATCCGCAACTGCGAAATGAGTTTGGAGAAAACGGTTATAACAGGGCTAAAGAGCTGTTCTCGCTTCAAAATTATCTTAACGGTATCAATAGCGTATTGGAAGCTGAAAGCTAAACAATTAGAAAAGCGTAACGGAAAGGCTTATATTTGCCAACCTTAAAAAGTGATAATGAAAGTAGCTATACTAGGTACAAGAGGTGTTCCCAATTATTATGGGGGATTTGAACAGTTTGCAGAATACTTTTCGGTTTATCTGGCCGATAAAGGGCATGAAGTATATGTATATAACTCTCACAATCACCCGTATCAGGAAAAAATGTTTAAGGGGGCACACATTATCCATAAACATGACCCGGAGTATAAAATGGGTACTTTTGGGCAGTTTATATATGATTATAACTGTATAATGGACTCCCGAAAAAGAGATTTTGACATTATCCTTCAACTGGGGTATACCAGTAGTTCCATATGGTTTTTCCTGTTACCTAAAAAATCGGTTATAATTAGCAATATGGATGGTTTGGAATGGAAACGTTCTAAATATTCGGCACCGGTAAGGCAGTTCCTTAAGTTTGCCGAAAGACTGGCAGCTATAAGCAGCGATTATTTGGTAGCCGACTCACTGGGTATACAGAAGTCTTTAAAAAACCGTTACAACAAAGAATCAGAATATATTGCCTATGGGGCATACCCTTTTGAAAAACCCGACGAAACGGTAATTAAGGAATATAATGTAGAGAAAGGCAATTATAACATGGTAATGGCCCGTTTTGAACCCGAAAACAACATAGACATGGTGCTTGAAGGGGTTGTACAAAGCGGAAACAAAACTCCAATACTAGTTATTGGTAAGCATGAAACAAAATACGGAGCCTATTTAAAAAACAAGTTTGGAGCTCACAGCCATATCCGTTTTATGGGAGGTATATACAATATAAACCACTTGGATAATTTAAGGTATTACTCTAACCTTTACTTTCACGGGCACTCTGTAGGCGGTACTAATCCGTCGCTTTTAGAGGCCATGGCATCTAAGGCTTTTATAATAGCAAACAATAACGATTTTAATAAAGGAGTTCTTAAAAACAATGCTTTTTATTTTTCAAATCCACAAGAAGTCGCAAATATTGTTAATACGTTAAAAAAAAGTGATAATTTGCAGGCCATCGAAAACAACTATAAAGCAATAATAGACGACTTTAATTGGGAAAAAATTAATGGGGACTATCTTCACTTCTTCAAAAAATGCCTTACCAAAAAATAAGAGGCCTTCAGCAAGCCCTAAAATGCTGGTTTTTCTGGTAGTTACTATACTACTTACTATTCCCTTAAATTATGCGTTTAGTAGTATAACAACAATATTACTGGTGGTTTACACCCTGCTTACGGCAAAAAAAAGGCATTTTAATTTTAGTCTTAGTTTGGCATTGCCTGTACTGTTGTTTCTCATAATGAGTATTTCCCTTATATGGTCGGTTGAATTTAAATGCACACTAAAGGCACTTTCCAAAGAAATTCCGTTACTGGTACTACCGGTAGTATTTGCTTTTACAAGGCTTTGGCCCAAACAGCAAAAAGACATTTTAAAGTTTTACAGCTGGGGTATGATAGTATATGCATTGTTTTATGTAATAAGAGCTTTTGGTAAATACTTTAGTACGGGAGATGTTTCGGTGTTTTTTTACCACGAACTGGTTACTAAAGATGTAAATGCCATTTATGTTTCGGTATTCCTGTCGGTAGCACTGTTCTATTTCCTGGTAAAAAAATATAAGAAGAGAATTGACTATATGGCTTTTGGACTACTGTTTATTATGGTTTTCCTACTGTCTTCAAAAAATATACTTCTGGCCGATATTTTCCTTATCCTGATTTATGTACTGTTTTGGTCGGGAATTACTAAAAAGGCCAAATGGACAATAGGGATAGCCTTTACGGCATTAGTTGTCATAGCGGGATATTACACTAAAATAGGAGAAAGAATAAAATCAGAACTGGAACCCGGAACCGAAATGACCGTAAGGGAATCAGGCACCAATGCTATTTCCATACAGGAAGCGTGGAATAAAGATACTTTTACCCAAAATGATTATTTTAACGGAACCTCCTTCAGGGTTTATCAAATAAGGATTTTTACCGAAATGATGAACGAAGATCCTGTTTTTCTTACCGGTTATGGACTTAATGCCTCTCTTAACAGGATTAAGGAAAAGGGAGATGAGCATAATGTGTATAAGGGCGACGAAACCCACAAAGGCTATAACAGCCTTAACTTTCATAACCAGTATATTGAGGTTTTTGCCGATTTGGGTCTTGTAGGCTTTTTAGTTTTGATAGCAATGTTAGGGATTAACCTTAAAAACGGATTCAGCAATAAAGATTTTGTTCATATTGCTTTCGCATTTATAATGATAGCCTTATTTTTGACCGAATCTTTTTTATGGAGGCAAAGAGGCGTTATTTTCTTTACCGTTTTGTATTGCCTGTTTAATAAAGAGTTGTATTCCAGTGTTATAGAAAAAGAAAGAAGTTAAAGATGAAAAGAATACTTATTACAGGAGCAGCCGGTTTTTTAGGATCTCATCTATGTGACAGGTTTATTAAGGAAGGCTATTATGTAATTGGTATGGATAATCTTATTACCGGCCATCTTAAAAACATAGAGCATCTTTTCAAACTTCCCAACTTTGAGTTCTATCATCACGACGTTACCAAGTTTGTAAACGTACCCGATAAGCTGGATTATATCCTGCACTTTGCATCACCGGCAAGCCCCATAGATTATTTAAAAATCCCTATTCAAACACTTAAAGTCGGATCGTTGGGAACACACAATCTTTTAGGGCTGGCAAGGGTTAAAAAGGCAAGGATACTTATCGCTTCTACGTCTGAAGTTTATGGTGATCCATTAGTACATCCGCAAAATGAGGACTACTACGGTAATGTAAACACTATAGGGCCAAGAGGTGTATATGATGAGGCAAAACGTTTTCAGGAATCCATAACTATGGCTTACCATACTTTTCACGGAGTTGAAACCAGGATTGTAAGGATATTTAATACCTATGGTCCAAGGATGAGGTTAAACGACGGAAGGGTAATTCCGGCATTTATCGGTCAGGCACTAAGAGGAGAAGACTTAACTGTTTTTGGCGATGGTATGCAAACCAGGTCGTTTTGTTATGTAGACGATCAGGTAGAAGGTATTTTCAGGCTATTACATTCTGATTATGTATATCCAGTTAATATTGGTAATCCGGATGAGATTACCATAAGGGATTTTGCCGAAGAGATAATTAAACTTACCGGTACAACACAAAAAGTTATTTATAAACCGTTACCAATTAACGACCCGTTGCAAAGACAGCCCGATATAACCCGTGCAAGAGAAATTTTGGGTTGGGAGCCTAAAGTGGATCGTGCTGAAGGTATGAAAATAACCTACGAGTACTTTAAGTCGTTAACACACGACGAACTGCTTAAGGAAGAACACAAAGATTTTTCAGGATATATATACTAATTAATGACTTCATCCGGAAAAAGGAGATATTCAAAATATATAAGGCCAATAAATATAGCATTTGATGTATTGGTCCTAACCCTGTTGTTCCCTTATTTCTTTTGGGAACTGGGTATTAACCAGTTTTATTTTGGAGTCTATCAGCTGGCTACATGGTTTATAATAGCTTACATATTTGGCTTTTATGAAGTTTACCGATTTACCAGCCTAACCGAAATAATTGTAAAAATTGTAAGGCAGGGTATAGTGTTCCTGCTGGTGGTTATTGCCTTTTTTCCGTTTTCAAAACAGGCTATATTTAGTGGTCAGGCTATAGCAAAATATCTC
The DNA here is from genome assembly GCF_046000485.1 of Flavobacterium rhizophilum. Taxonomy (NCBI): domain Bacteria; kingdom Pseudomonadati; phylum Bacteroidota; class Flavobacteriia; order Flavobacteriales; family Flavobacteriaceae; genus Flavobacterium; species Flavobacterium rhizophilum. The sequence continues at coordinate 193,138 of NZ_JBELQB010000006.1, read as the reverse complement.
GTTACTGCATTTATAATCATAATACTGTTTAAATTTGTATTGTTTTATTACTTAAAGAGATACAGGGTGGTTACGGGTAGTAATTACCGTAAGGCAGTTATTATTGGTTACACGCCCGACGCTTTAAGATTAAAAGAGCTTTTTGAACAAAAAGGTGAGTACGGATATAGGTTTCTTGGATTCTTTTCAGACAGGAAGCATAACGATGAGGTAAAAGGAAAAATAGCAGAGGTGGAAGCTTTTGCAATAGATAATAACGTAGACGAGATTTATTGCTCACTTAACGAGATTACCAATTACCAGATTAAAAGACTGGTAGAGTTTGCCGATATTAATGACAAGGTTGTAAAGTTTATCCCGGATACAAAGGAGATATTTACCAAAAACCTAAGGGTAGACTACTATGAGTTTTTCCCGGTACTGTCGTTAAGAAAAACACCGCTACATGAACCGGTGGCAAAAGTAGCCAAAAGGTTATTTGATATTGCCTTCTCGCTATTTGTTATAATTTTTGTGCTAACATGGCTAACACCTATACTGGCATTAATAATAAAACTTGAATCACCGGGACCTGTGTTTTTTAAACAGGGGAGGCCGGGTATAAATGAAAAAGAGTTCTTTTGTTATAAGTTCAGGTCAATGAAACTGAATAAAACGACAGAGGAGTCGGTTATAAAAAATGACCCAAGGGTTACCCGCATAGGACGTTTTATGAGGAAAACGAGTATTGACGAAATGCCACAGTTCCTAAACGTACTTATTGGGGAAATGAGCGTAGTGGGGCCAAGGCCGCACCTATGGTCACAAAATAACCTGTACAGCAAGCGTATAAAAAAATATCTTATAAGACTTTATGTAAAGCCGGGTATTACAGGCCTTGCACAGGTAAAGGGTTACAGAGGAGAAATAAGCACTGATGAAGATATGATAAACAGAATTAAGTATGATGTTTTTTATATTGAGAACTGGTCGCTTTTACTGGATTTAAAAATTATAGTACAAACGGTGGTAAACATTTTTCAGGGTGAAGAAAAAGCCTATTAGTATTTACCACAATAATTAAGCAATAACATATGAATATTTTATTACTGGGATCTGGAGGTAGAGAGCACGCGCTGGCCTGGAAAATGCTGCAAAGCCCGCAGTGTTCTAAATTATTTGTTGCACCTGGTAACGCAGGTACATCGGCCATTGCAAATAATGTAAATATAAACCCTACTGATTTTGAAGCTGTAAAAAAACTGGTACAGCAGGAAAACATCGGTATGGTGGTAGTAGGTCCGGAAGACCCACTGGTAAAAGGTGTATATGATTATTTTAAAAACGACAGTGAGCTTAGCAACGTTCCGGTTATCGGTCCGTCAAAATATGCTGCACAGCTTGAGGGGAGTAAGGAATTTGCTAAAAAGTTCCTTGTTAAAAATAACATCCCTACAGCAGCTTACGAAAGCTTTACAAAAGAAACTGTAGAGAAGGGCTGTGATTTCCTTACTACATTAAAAGCTCCATATGTACTTAAAGCAGACGGACTTGCGGCAGGTAAGGGTGTACTTATTATAAACGACCTTGCAGAAGCACAACAGGAGCTTAGAAACATGCTTGTAGATGCAAAATTCGGTCAGGCGAGTACAAAGGTAGTTATAGAGGAGTTCCTTGATGGTATTGAGCTTAGCTGCTTCGTTTTAACAGACGGAGAGAGTTACAAGCTGTTACCAATGGCTAAAGACTACAAACGTATTGGAGAAGGCGATACAGGGCTTAATACAGGAGGTATGGGAGCTGTTTCACCGGTTCCGTTTGCAGATGCCGAATTCCTTGAGAAAATAGAAACCCGTATTGTTAAGCCAACTATACAAGGATTTAAAAATGAAAACATTGATTATAAAGGTTTTGTTTTCATAGGCCTTATAAAAGTAGGTAACGATCCTTATGTTATTGAGTACAACGTAAGAATGGGTGACCCGGAAACTGAGGTAGTAATGCCAAGGGTAAAATCAGATCTTGTTGAAGCTTTCAAAGCACTGCATAATGGTACGCTTGCACAAACTGCTTTTGAAATTGATGAAAGAAGTGCTGCTACAATTATGCTGGTTTCGGGCGGATACCCTGAAGACTATGAAAAGGGTAAAGTTATAACAGGCCTTGATAAGGTAGAAGATTCTATTGTTTTCCACGCAGGAACAAAAGATGATAACGGAAATGTGGTGACCAATGGTGGCCGTGTAATTGCCGTTACTTCATATGGTACTGACTTTAAGGAAGCCATAAAAAAATCTTATCAAAATATAGACAAGCTAAATTTTGATAAGATATATTTTAGAAAAGATATAGGTTTCGATCTATGATAAGAAAGAGTGTGCTGTGGTATCCTGGTCATCTTCGTGATTCGCTTTGAAAATTTTCAGTTGCTGAATCCAGTACCAGGTTGCCCCGCAGCAGATAAGGATAAAAATCCAGGTTATTGTGTTTGCTAACCACCAGTTTTTAAGCTCTAGGTCTTTAATAAAGTCAAGCGGTGCAAATAGTATGTGTACAAACAGATAATCTATTCCTTCAAAAAATGCTCTCATTTTTAAACAAGTATTATATTTACAATCACAAAAGTATAAAATATTCACATGCTGGCAAGTGTTTTTAATAAATCAAAGCCGATAAATTATGCTTTAATAGGTATACTGATAACTTTATTCTATTTTTTATACCTGTTTAAAGACACTTACTGGGTAGAATATTTCTCACTCATACTGCAAAAAGTGGGGTTATATCTGCTTTTGGCTTTTTCGGTTTTCCTTGTAAATTTTATTACCAGAAAGAACTCATTAAGCCGGGACAACACCTATGCTATGTTTCTGTTTACCATATTTTTAGTGCTGTTTCCTACTATACTTGTAAACACTAAAATTATACTGGCAAACTTCTTTTTACTGTTAGCTTTAAGGAGGCTTATATCGCTACAGTCACTCATTACCCCAAAGGAAAAAATATTTGATGCATCCTTCTGGATATTTGTGGCAAGTTTTTTTCATTTTTGGTGTATTATTTTCATTTTGCTGGTATTTATTTCGATAGTCTTTCACGTTTCCAGAGATTACCGTAACTGGATAATACCCTTTATAGCCTTTTTTTCGGCGGCTACACTTTATGTTTTAACGGTATTACTATTTGGTAATGAATTGTTCTACGACCTGTATGCCGATATGAACACAAGCTTTGACTTTACTTATTTTGAAAATATTTATCAGAATATTGCACTTGCCCTGTTTTCATCAATAGCTGTGCTTTTCGTTGTGGCGCAGGTTGCCATGCTCTCTGCGAAGCCTATTAACCTTCATTCCTCTTACAAAAAAGTGATTTTCTCTTTCCTTATAGGGGTGGCTATATACGTGCTTTCTGCTAATAAGAACAATAGTTTTCTGGCATTTACATTTGCACCACTGGCTATAATGGGAGCTAACTTTATTGAAAGCCAAAAGGTGAAGTGGATAAAGGAGAGTATATTAATATTTATTGTATTAATATCAATAGGATTATTTTTTGCCCAGCTATAAACGCTCTCCGTAAGCAAGATCTCCTGCATCTCCCAATCCCGGAACAATATACTTGTGACTGTTAAGGTATTCATCTTTATCGGCAACCCATAAATGTACATTATCCGGTAAAGTTTCCTGTAAATGGGCTATACCTTCGGGTGCAGCAATTACTACCGCAATATGAATTTCTTCAGGCTTATTTGTTGCCATAAGGTTTTTAAACACAGCTTCTAAAGAGAGACCTGTTGCCAGCATTGGGTCGGCTAGCAGGAGTGTTTTCCCTGTAAGATTGGGCACAGCCTGATACTGGGTTTGTATAATAAACTCATCGTCATTATTAGGGTGATAACGGTAGGCTGACACAAATCCGCTATCGGCAGCATCAAAAAAATTAAGTAGTCCGTTATGAAGGGTAAGCCCCGCCCTTAATATGGAACAAATTACCACAGGTTTTTTTACAAACTGGGTATCCTTAGTCCCGAGCGGTGTAGTAATACTAACAGGTGCATAATCCAGTATTTTACTTATTTCATAAGCCATAATTTCCCCTATACGCTCTATGTTCTTCCTGAAACGCATAGTATCCTTTTGTACATTAACGTCACGTATTTGTGCCAAAAAATGGTTTAGTACACTGTTATTTTGGGAAAGGTAGTGTATATGCATAGTGCTGTAAATTAGTATTAGCAGGATAAAAGTATTAAAACTATATTTGTAAAATAAAATTTTAACCCTATGTTTTCTAAAATAGCATTTCCCATTTTTGAGCAAAGTATAAACGATTATCACAAATTTGATAATGTAGACCAGCCTGTTAATAATCCTTACAGCAAGGATCAGATAGAGCATTTACTATATGCCAAAAACTGGATTGACACTGTACAATGGCATCTTGAAGATATTATCCGTGATCCGCAAATTGACCCGGTAGCGGCACTTGCACTAAAGAGAAGGATTGATGCATCTAACCAGGAAAGAACTGATATGGTAGAATATATTGACAGCTACTTTTTAAATAAATATCAGGATGTTACAGTAAAAGACAACGCTAAAATAAACTCTGAGAGTCCGGCATGGGCTATAGACAGGCTTTCTATCCTTGCTCTTAAAATATACCATATGCAGGAAGAGGTGAACCGTACAGATGCTTCGCCTCAGCACATTGCAAAATGCCAGGAAAAACTAAATGTTCTTTTAGAGCAGAGAACAGATCTTTCCACTGCTATTGATGAGCTTTTGGCAGATATTGAAAGCGGAGACAAATTCATGAAAGTGTACAAGCAAATGAAAATGTACAACGACGAAGAATTAAATCCTGTTTTATACCAAAACAAAAAGTAAAACCTGCACAATATGGCGGGTATAAAACATATACTTGTAATAAGGCTCTCTGCAATGGGTGATGTCGCTATGACGGTACCGGTGCTGAGAGCCTTAGCTTTACAATACCCTGAGGTTAAATTCACGGTATTGTCCAGAGGTTTTTTCAAACCCTTTTTTGACGGTATACCTAATATAGGTTTTTATGAAGCCGATGTAAAAGGCAGGCATAAAGGCTTTGGTGGGCTTTTAAAATTGTACCGTGAGCTCAAAAAACTAGATATTGATGCTGTTGCCGATTTACACAACGTACTGCGCTCTAAAACAGTAACCAGACTATTTGCCTTTAGCGGAATAAAAACAGCTACAAGTGATAAGGCAAGGCAAGAGAAAAAAGCATTAACCCGCGCCGAAAATAAAATATTTAAGCAGCTTACCCCAATTGTGGAAAGGCATGCACAAACGTTTGCCCAACTGGGTTTCCCTATAGATATTAGTGTACCTGTTTTTCCTGAGAAACACGAACTGACACCCGATGTACTAACAGTAACAGGAGAAAAGTCAGGACAATGGATAGGTATAGCTCCTTTTGCTCAACATGAAGGTAAGGTATATCCGGAGGACCTGATGCAGGAAGTGATAAATGGTTTAGCCGAAAACAAATCGTATAAACTGTTCCTTTTTGGCGGAGGGACAAAAGAGATAGAGGTATTAAACTCTTTTGCTGATAATATTAGCAACATAGTGGTGATTGCAGGAAAATTGAAGTTACAACAGGAACTGCAACTTATTAGTAACCTCAATGTTATGCTGAGTATGGATAGCGGTAATGCGCATATGGCAGCTATGCAGGGAGTGGCAACGGTAACACTATGGGGAGCCACGCATCCTTATGCCGGTTTTGCCCCTTACCATCAGCCACAGGAAAACCTGTTGGTATCTGACAGGGAGAAATATCCGTTACTGCCAACATCCATTTACGGTAATAAAAAAGTGGAAGGCTATGAGGATGCCATGCGTACTATAAAGCCGCAAACAGTGATAAACCGAATTAATGATATACTAAAAAAGGATGCTTAAGCATCCTTTTTTTATGGTTTGGGACATTTAATTAAATGTCGTCATAATCTATATGAATTTCCGGTGAGGTAGGGTGTGCCTGGCAGGTAAGAATAAGTCCTTCTGCTATTTCGCCATCTGTAAGTATGGCATTCTTTCTCATCTCTGCAGTACCGCTTGTAATTCTAGCCATACAGCTGCTGCAAATACCCCCCTGGCAGGAATAAGGAGCATCTAACCCCTCTTTTAATGCCGCATCAAGAATAGTCATTTTTTGAGACATTACAAAAGTAGTTTCCTCATCATCTACCAATACGGTGATTTTGGTTTGTCCTTCAAGATTTTCGTCAATTTTGTTCTCTTCAACCGGAGTGGTAAACAGTTCAAATTTGATGCTCTTTTCAGGAACATTATTTTCTTTCAGTACCTCGCTTACCGTTTTAATCATTTCTTCCGGTCCGCACAGGTAAAACTTAGAGAATTCTTTTTCCTTGTGTTTATTTTTAAGCACAAAGTTTACGGTAGAGCGTTCTATTCGCCCAAAAAGAGAATCTTCTGCTCTTGCCTGGCTATATACCATTTGGATAAACAAACGGCCTACATATTTTTGTTGCAGGTCGTGCAGGTATTGGTGGAAAATAGTGTCTTCGGGTGTTTTGTTTCCGTATACTAATACAAAAGTACTTTCAGGTTCGTTTTCCAATACCGAATGTATGATAGAAAGTACCGGTGTAATACCGCTACCGGCAGCAAAGGCTGCATAGTTTCTCTGGCGGTCGGTTTTAGGCTCAAAAGTAAATTTACCTTCAGGGATACCTACTTCAAGAGTGTCGCCAACAGCAAGCTGCTCATTAGCAAATACAGAAAAGCCTCCGTTTTTAACCGCTTTTATGGCGACCCTTAGCTCATTGCTGTTAGGGCTGGAGCATATTGAGTAAGCCTTACGGTATTCTTCGCCGTTGTATACACTTTTAATGTTAATATACTGACCGGCAATAAATTTATATTCGTTTTTCAGATTTTCAGGAATCTCAAAGGCAATAGAAACTGCACCAGGTGTTTCTCTCCTTATATCTTTTATTGTAAGTGAGTGAAATGTTGACATATTTTGTGTTTTTCAATGCAAAAATAAGCAATCCTGTAACGGTATAAAACAACATTAATCAAATAAAATATACATAAAACTATTATGCATAAGAATTTTATGTATGTTTGTAATACAAAATTTTTCAAATGAAAAACTCTCAGTTATATAAAGGCAGCCTTACTACTATTATCATGAAGCTGCTGGAAGAAAACGGACGCATGTATGGCTATGAGATTACTCAAAAGGTAAAGAGTATTACCAAGGGTGAACTTAATATTACCGAAGGTGCCCTATACCCTGCCCTGCATAAACTGGAAGGAGAAGGCTTGTTGGATGTGGAGGTAGAGAAGGTAGGTAACAGACTGCGCAAATATTATAAACTAACAGAAGACGGACAGAAAGAAACGGTAAACCGACTGGAAGAACTGGAAGAATTTATCAAGAACATGCAAACACTGGTTAATCCAAAAATTAATCTAGATTTACAATTTTAAACATGCAGGTAACAGAAAATCAAATTAAATTTATAGACCAATATCTTGAGAATTCAGGGGTAAAATATTTGGATATACGCTATGAAATGACTGACCATGTAGCAACAGTTCTTGAAGAAAAGGAAGGTGATTTTTATGATGAGTTTAAGACCTATATGATTTTATATAAAAAAGAGCTTTTAGATTCTAACAATAAATTTTCGAAAATTGCCAAAAACAAAGCCATTAAACTACTGTTTGGTAATTTGTTAAGTGTTAAAGGTTTGCTTATTGCAGGGAGTTTGTTCGGATTATCATTATTAGGGCTTAGTCATATGAATTTTGAAAAAATAGTTTACGTTTTTTATCTAACATATTTTGTTTTAATACTGGTAATATCAGGGTTTAATATTTATCATAAACGGATAAAAAAGGAGAAACTTTGGTCTGGTACACATAAGTTGATGGAGGTGGTGAGTTTTATAATAAACGGGATAATGATTTTGGGGATAAATACTTTTAAAGCTCCTAAAGAGACAGGGGGTAATTTTTATTTTATTTTATATCAATGTGTTATAGTCTCTATTATTGTTATGACAATAATTACGTCAAGGCAACTGATGAAAAAATACAAACTGAGATATGAGGGATGATAAGATAAAAAGAATATCTGATGAAGAGATTGACAAGCTCTATGCTTTTACCCGTAAGCATTTTGTAGAATACTATGACCTGCAAACTGAACTGGTAGACCACCTGGCTAATGCCATTGAGGAGAAATGGCAGCAGCAACCTGAGGTTTCGTTTGATGATGCCCTGCAACAGGAGTTTAAGAAGTTTGGTGTTTTTGGTTTTATGGATGTTTTGGAAAGAAGGCAGTTGGCATTAACCAAAAAATACCGAAAACTACTTTGGGCCTATTTTAGGGAATATTTTAAATTACCTAAAATACTGCTTACTATAATATTAACCGTGCTAGTGGCAAAGTCAATACAGCATATTCATGCGGTTATAGCTCCGGTACTATTATTTTCGATATTAATTTTCAGTCTGTTTCGTTTTTTTGTACTTAACTATAGGTACAGGAAAAAAGTAAAACAAACAGGCTATCGCTGGATGCTTGAAGAAATAATATTCCGTTGTGGGAGTATACCTGTATTTATATTCATTCCTTATCAGATAATAGAGTATGTGTATGATAAAGAATATTCTGCAATAGGGCAATGGATACTGGCAGCAGGTGTGGTGCTATTTGCTATTTACCAGTACATTATTTTATATGTAATAATAAACAGGGCAGAGGCGCACTTAGAGCAAACCTACCCCGAGTACAGATTACTAAAGCAATAGTATAATTGTAACGTTTTTATGTTTTACACTACTAATCAGGTAAACCAAACCTAAAATACAATGTTTAAAAAGTTTATAAAGCTCGAATGGAAAGCATTTACCAGATCGGCAGCTTTTAGTACCAATCTTGTTATTAAGATAATCGTTTTACTATATGCCATAATGATGGCCTTCTTCCTTCTTTTAATGGGAGCAGGGACTTTTTCCATACTAAAAAAAGCAGGAGTTAGCGACCCTATGCTTTGGATAAACAAATACCTTATTTATTATATAGTGTTAGATTTAGGGATAAGGATTGTTTTTCAAAAAATTCCGGTTAGTAATATAAAACCATTATTAACCCTCAACATTAAAAAGAAAACCATAGTAAACTTTACCATAGGTAAAAGCATGGCTACTTTTTTTAATACAATACATGCTTTCTTTTTTATTCCTTTTTCCATTGTACTGTTAGTAAAAGGATATAACCCTGTAAGTGTTGTACTTTGGCATGTAAGCATCATGGCATTGGTATACAGTAATAACTTTTTAAACATATTGCTGGAAGGTAAGGATTGGCTTTTTGCAGTTTTCATTGTTTTGCTTGTGACGTTTGGAGGTTTACAGTATTATGATTTATTTGATGTTACAACCTATACAGAAGTTTTCTTTACTTCATTATACAGTACTTATTTTATGGCACTATTGCCTATTGCCTTGCTTGTATTTGTATGGCGAGCAACATTTAAGTTTTTTTATGAGTACATGTTTTTGGATGCGGGTTTGAAAACCAAAGAAGAGGAAGCACGTACCGAGAGTTATGCATGGCTGGATCAGTTTGGTTCCATGAGTACTTACCTTAAAAATGATTTAAAACTGATACGCAGGAACAAAAGGGCAAAAATGACAGTGATATCAAGTATATTATTTTTGTTTTACGGACTATTGTTCTTTAGTAATAGTATTGAAATATATAGTACACCAACATGGAAAATGTTTGCTGCTATAATGCTTACAAGTGGTTTTATGTTCACCTTTGGTCAGTTTGTACCTAGCTGGGACAGTTCTTACTATCCGCTTATGATGAGCCAAAACATACCATACAGGGAATATATCGCTTCAAAATGGTGGCTTATGGTAATTGCTACAGTTATAACTACATTATTAGCTTCTTTTTACCTTTATTTTGGTGTCGATGTATATCTTATGATTCTTGCCTGTGCGGTATACAATATAGGTATCAATGCTTACATGGTGCTTTTAAGCGGAGCTTTTGTAAAAACCCCTGTCGATTTAACCAAAGCTAAACAGGCTATGGGGGGGCAAAAATCCTTTAACCCTAAAATGATGCTTTTAGGATTTTCTAAATTAATTATCCCGATAGCATTGTATGCTGTGGGTCATTACATTTTTAATGATACCATAGCGTATCTTCTAATTGCAGGTACAGGGGTAATAGGGCTTTTATTCAGGAACTTTGTTTTCAACCAAATAGCCAGGCTGTATAAATCGGAAAAATACGATACGCTGGCAGCATATAAACAAGTAAACTAATCATCCATCAAAAATCACATATATCATGATCAAAGTAAGTAATCTTCAAAAAACATATAATAATACAACAGTACTTAATATACCGGATCTTGAAATCCCAAAAGGAGAGAGTTTTGGACTGGTAGGGAATAACGGAGCCGGTAAAACCACATTTTTCAGCTTATTACTGGATTTAATAAGGCCTACACAGGGCAATATCACATCAAATAACATAAGGGTTGACGAGAGTGAAGGTTGGAAGCCTTTTACATCTGCCTTTATAGATGATAGCTTTTTAATAGGTTATCTTACCCCCGAAGAATATTTTTATTTTATAGGGGAACTAAGAGGCTGGAATAAAGCCGATGTTGATACTCTTTTGACAAAGCATGAAGATTTTTTTAACGGAGAGATACTTAACAGAAAAAAGTACTTAAGGGATTTATCCAAAGGTAACCAAAAGAAAGTAGGTATTATTGCAGCTCTTATAGGCAATCCGGAGGTTGTTATATTAGATGAACCTTTTGCGAACCTTGACCCTACAACACAAATAAGGCTAAAGCGTATTATTAAGGAACTGGCCGAAGACGGTAATACTACGGTACTTGTTTCCAGTCACGATTTAGCACATACTACCGAAGTTAGCAACCGGATAGTGGCGCTACACAAAGGCGAAATTGTAAAAGATATTAAAACATCACAGGAAACACTCCAGGAGCTCGAAGCTTTTTTTGCTGTTTAACTTTATTATAAATCCCCCGAAGCTTCGGGGGATTTTTTTGCATAAAATAAAAAAAGAAACGTATTTTTACGACTCCTTAATACTAAAACATCAATTTAAAAGTTAAGGATAAAAACATGTTTTGCCTTGAAAACCAGTACTTATAAATATATACTCCTAACCGGAACTTTTGCTTTTTTGATAGCCTGCTCTACCAAAAAGGACAGCTTTGTTAACCGTAATTTTCACGCGGTCACTACAGAATATAATGTGCTGTATAACGGTAACATTGCTCTTGTTAATGGTGTGGAGGAGTTAAAAACTACCTATAGCGATAATTTTTGGGAGCTTTTACCTGTAGAAAGAATGCAGCCTGTTGTACAACAGGAAGAGCAAAAGCCCGCAGCAGGTAAAGAAGCCGAGAAGGAAGAAAAACAAAAGAATCCTAATTTTGACAGGGCTGAGGAGAAAGCTACAAAAGCTATCCAAAAACACTCCATGTATATAGGTGGTACCGAAAGGAATCCGCAAATGGATGAAGCACACCTTTTATTAGGTAAGGCAAGGTATTATGAAAACAGGTTTATACCGGCTCTTGAGGCTTTTAACTATATATTGTATAAGTATCCGTCAAGCGATAAAATATTTGAAGCCAAGGTGTGGAGGGAAAAAACCAACCTAAGGTTAGAGAATGAAGCCATCGCCATAAAAAACCTTAAAAAGCTTTTAGACGAAAAAGAAAAGATTGAGCCACAAATTTTTGCCGATGCAAATGCCATGTTAGCTCAGGCATATATAACTACAGGTTCTAAAGACAGCGCTGTTTTTGTACTTAAAAATGCAGCCGAATTCACAAAACAAAGAGAAGAAGAGGCCCGATACCATTTTATATTAGGTCAGTTATACGAAAGCCTGGAATATCCTGATAGTGCCTATGCAGAATTCCAAAAGGTGATTGATATGAAAAGAAAATCACCCAGAATGTACACCATACAGGCACATGCAAGGCAGGCAGCTCAGTTTGATTATAAAAATGGAGACACTCTTGTCTTTATGGAAAAGTACAGAAAACTTTTAAAAGACAGAGAGAACAGACCTTATTTGGATGTGCTTAATCACCAGGTAGGATTATTTTACGACAAGCAGGATATTGATGATAAAGCGGTTGAGTATTACAATAAATCATTACGACAAAACCCTAAAGACAAATATCTGGCGGCATCTAACCACAGGAATATTGCCGAAATTTATTTTGAGAATGCAAAATATCCTACAGCAGGTAAATATTATGACAGTACTTTAGTTTTCCTTAATCAAAGAACAAGAGAATACAGGGCTATAAAAAAGAAAAGGGATAACCTTGACGATGTTATTAAGTATGAGGGTATAGCACAAACAAATGACAGTATTCTTAATTTGGCTGCTATGACAGATGATCAAAGGGTTACCTATTTTGAAGAATATATCGTAAAACTTAAGGAGGCCGACGAAAAAGAGAAAGAAAGACTTGAAAGAGAAGCACAGATAGCCGAGAACATGAGCCGCGGTCAAAATACCCAGTCTATGGCAATGCCTATGAACAACGGTTTGACCACTATGGGAGGTACTACTAACACGGCAGCAGACAAAAATAAATTTAGCGGACAACAAAACAGTAGTATGTCTCAAAAAGTTGCGGCAAAAACAACTGGGAATGGCAGTGCTTCCGGTCAAACGCAGCAGCCAGGAGGCGGAACATTTTACTTTTATAACAATTCAACTGTTTCTTATGGTAAGCTTGAGTTCCAGAGAAAATGGGGAGGTAGGAAATTGGCCGATAACTGGAGGTGGTCTGCCGAACAGCGTAACACACGAAATGATGAACAAGAAACGGTTAATGACAGTACAGCTGTAGCTTCAAATGAAGATGAATTTAATCCAAGATACAGTCCTGAGTTTTACATAGGTCAATTACCAACTTCTCAGGTGGTATTGGACAGCCTGGCGAAAGAGAGAAATTTTGCATACTACCAGTTAGGTTCTATATATAAGGAGAAGTTTAAGGAATATCAAAGGGCAGCTGATAAGCTGGAGAAACTGTTAACCAACAATCCGGAAGAAAGACTGATACTGCCATCTAAATATAACCTGTATAAAATATACCAGATTATTAACCCAGAAAGGGCAGAGTTATACAAAAACCAAATTCTTAATGAGTATCCTGACAGCCGTTATGCCGAGATTATCAGGAACCCGGGTGCTGAACAAAATAATAATCAGAGTCCGGAAGCGGTTTATGCTAATCTGTTCAAGCAATATGAAGACGGTAAACTGCGTGAAGTATATCCGTTAGTTGAAGAAGCTATAGATACCTATACAGGGGAAGAGATTGCGTCTAAATTTGAACTTCTTAAGGCAAATATTGTAGCAAGGCTTAGAGGTCTTGGAGAATATAAGAATTCACTAAACTACGTGGCGTTAAACTACCCGAACAGTGAAGAGGGTAAATCGGCAGAGGCAATACTTAAAACAAATATTCCTACACTGGAGAAAGTAGATTTTGGACGCCCTGCAGTAAGCTGGAAAATAATCTTCAAATTTGATAATAACCCGGATGATGCTAAGGCAAAAGAATTAAACGATAAACTGAAAAAGTTTATTGAGGAAAGCTACAACAGGAGCTTAACCGTGTCGAGAGACGTATATACCATGAACGAAGATTTCATTGTTATGCACGGGCTTAATAGTAAAGAAGCTGCGGTAGACGCCGTGAGTATACTAAAGGATTATAAGGAATATAAAATTACCGAAACACCATATATAATATCGAGCGAAGATTATAAGGTAATACAAATCAAAAAGAATTTCACACAATTTTTAGCAATTGAATAAGCATGTTTGACAAATCTCAAAAACCAACCACAGATTTAGGTAAAACGAATAGAATTGTAGAGGGCACATTAATTAAGGGGGATATCATTTCGAAAACCGACTTTCGCCTGGACGGCGAACTAATAGGAAACTTTACAAGCCAGGGCAAAATTGTAATTGGCCCTTCCGGAAGTGTAACAGGAGACATTAAATGTACGAATGCCGACATTGAAGGCCGTTTTGAAGGTAAAATTGAAGTTGCCGAACTACTTAATGTAAAATCTAAGGCGCAAATTACCGGAGAGGTAAACGTAAATAAACTTTCGGTAGAACCGGGAGCTGAATTTACAGCAACCTGTACCATGAAAAATTCGGTAAAGCCATTGTCTAAAAAAAATGAGCAGCAACAGGCCGGATAGAAATAACCGCAAGTGGATAATACTTATTAATATCCCCATACAAATGGGGATAATTATTTTTTTGTTTGCCTGGTTTGGAGGATGGTTGGATAATAAATATGGCAACACTTCAAACCCAAATACAGTATTGTTTACACTTATAGGTGTAGCAATTGCAATGTATAATGTAATAAGGCAGGTTAATCAGTTAAATAAATAATGAAAAAAGACTACGTTTCAGCTTTTTTGCTTTTGGCGGTATTTGCCGTTATTACTTTTGGATTAAATTTTCTTCTCTATTTTATTCCGGATACAGGTTTCTCTTCAACAGATTTTATATACCCGTTACCTGTTACCTACATTTTCTTTTTTATCTGCTCTTTAATAATAGTAGAAATTTTGGCTTTTATTTCAGGCAAAAACAAAGAGCAATTGGGATATGCCTTCCTTCTTTTAACAGGTGGGAAAATGGCATTATGTTATGCTTTTGCCAGACCTATAATAAATAAGGCTGCAGAAAATTCCACCGAAAAAATTAATTTTTTTGTGATTTTCATTTTGTTTTTGATAATAGAGGCCTATTATACAGCACGTTTATTAAACAAAAAATAATAATAGACCCTATAATCTGAAATTACGGTAAATTTTTTTACCCAATAATATTGGAATATTAATTAAAAATGTACCTTTGCACAAAATTTAAGGACCGTAAAATTAAGACATTTAATAAGATGGTGTTTCCCGTAAAATCACTTAAAATCGCATTAGCAACCCTATTTGCTGTAGTTCCGTTCATGGCTATGGCTAATTCTGTAGAGGATTCCTTACAGGTTCATAATCAGGAGGCTGCCCATGATGTAGAACATCATGTCGAAGCAGGACATGAATCAACAGATGAAAAAGGAAAAATAAAAGCATTTATTGATCATCACTTAAAAGATGCTCACGATTTTACTTTCTTTTCAGATGAGGCTGAAGGTAAGCATTACGGATTTCCGCTTCCGGTTATTCTTATTGATAATGGACTGAAAGTTTTCTCGTCTTCAAAATTCCACCACGGTAAAGAGATTGCAGAAGTAGATGGTAGCTACTATGCGTTACACCACGGTAAAATATACAAAACAGATGCTCAGGGTACTTTAAGTTTTGATGAGCATCATCATCCTACAAATGAAAAACCACTTGATTTTTCTATCACGAAAAATGTTGTGGCAATGCTGATAACGGCTGCGTTATTATTCATATTCTTTATCGGATTAGCTAAGTCATACAAAAAAGGACCTATACCTACAGGTTTAGGTAGAGTGCTTGAGCCGCTAATTATCTTTATAAGAGATGAGGTTGCATTACCAAATATTGGTGAAAAGAAATACAGGAAATTTATGGGTTACCTTTTAACTGTATTCTTCTTTATACTTATTCTTAACCTTTTAGGTTTAACTCCGCTTGGGATTAACGTTACAGGTAATATTGCTATAACAGCATGTTTAGCATTGTTTACTTATTTCATAACTCAGTTTAGTGCAAATAAAGATTACTGGAAACATATATTCTGGATGCCGGATGTGCCAGTACTTATGAAAATTGCTTTAATTCCTATTGAAATATTAGGTACACTTACAAAACCATTTGCTCTTATGATTCGTCTTTATGCGAACATATCTGCAGGTCACATTGTAGTGATGAGTTTATTAGGTCTTATTTTCGTATTCAAAAACTGGATCGCTGGGCCTTCATTCTTCGGGTTAACATTATTTATTTCGATAATAGAGATATTGGTTGCATTCCTTCAGGCGTTTGTATTCACAATGCTTTCGGCTCTGTTCATAGGAATGGCAGTACAGGAGCATCATCATGCTGAGGATCACGATCCTCATACCGAAGAAGAGCCTATAATAATATAATTAATTGTAGAGTAAGAATTTTTTAATTAATATAAATCAAATAGTTATGACAATTCCAGGAATTATTGGAGCAGGTTTAGTAGTAATAGGTGCTGGCCTTGGTTTAGGTAAAATCGGTGGTTCTGCAATGGACGCTATTGCTCGTCAGCCTGAGGCTGCTGGTAAAATCCAGACTGCGATGATCATTATCGCTGCACTTCTTGAAGGTGTTGCTTTCGCAGCTCTTTTCGCAGCTTAATTAAAACAACACATTTACCTGCAGCGGTTGGCTGCAGGTAATGTTTGCATTATTGATTTAAATTTTAAAAGAACTTAATTAAACATATATAATGGAAAAATTAATCAACGATTTTTCATTCGGGTTGTTTTTTTATCAGGCGGTTATCCTGATAATCCTTTTAGTATTATTAGCTAAATTTGCGTGGAGGCCAATTATGGATGCTATCACTGCAAGAGAAGAAGGTATTGCAAATGCTATTGCTGCTGCAGAGGCTGCACGTAAAGAAATGCAAAACCTACAGGCAGATAACGAAAGGATTCTTCAGGAAGCAAGAGCTGAAAGAGATGCTATGATGAAAGAGGCAAGAGAGATCAGAGAAAAAATGATCGCTGATGCTAAAACTGAAGCTCAGGTTCAGGGAGAGAAAATGATTGAGCAGGCTAAGGCTACTATTAACAGCGAGAAAAACGCTGCTATGGCAGAACTTAAAGCTCAGGTTTCGGGCCTATCACTTGAGATTGCAGAGAAGATACTTAAACAGGAATTATCTAACGATGCTGCTCAGACTACTTTAGTTGAGAAAATGTTAGATGACGTAAAATTAAACTAATCTTATGAGAGGTTCAAGAGCTGCAGTAAGATATGCAAAGGCAATCCTTGAAATGGCTCAGGCTTCTAATGTAGCCGAGCAGGTAAACGGGGATATGGCTCTTATAGCATCTACAATTAAAGAAAATAGCGAGCTTAACAGCTTTATTAATAGCCCTACCATTAAGGCAGAGGTTAAGGAAGGTGCTTTAAACGAAGTGTTTGCGTCTACACAAAATATCACAAAAGGTTTATTCCGTCTTTTATTAGAAAATAAGAGATTTGGGATCCTTAGTCTTATTGCTGTAGAATATGCAAGACAGTTTGACGTAGCAAATGATATAGAACATGCTACTGTGACGACTGCTTTTCCTATAACTGCCGAGCTTGAAGCTAAGGTAATGGCGAAAATAAAAGAGTTTTCAGATAAAAAAATCACCATTAAAAATGTGGTTGACCAATCTATAATAGGAGGGTTTATCCTAAGGGTAGGTGATAAGCAGTTCAATGCATCTGTAGCAAACAGGCTGCTAACCTTAAAAAGAGAATTAAGTAATTAAGTATTTATCACACAAAAGTGTCTAAATTATAAATTAAGATGGCAGAAATTAACCCTGCTGAAATTTCAGCAATATTAAAGAAACAATTGTCCGGTTTTGAATCGGGTGCTACATTAGAAGAAGTAGGAACTGTTCTTCAGGTAGGTGATGGTATTGCCCGTGTATACGGATTGTCTAACGCTCAATATGGTGAGTTAGTACAGTTTGACAACGGGTTAGAAGGTATTGTATTAAACCTTGAAGAAGACAATGTGGGCGTAGTATTGCTTGGCCCTTCTACCGGAATTAAAGAGGGATCAACTGTAAAAAGACTACAGCGTATCGCTTCACTTAAAGTAGGTGAGCAAATGGTAGGTCGTGTAGTTGATACACTAGGAAACCCAATTGATGGTAAAGGTCCTATTGGTGGTGATCTTTATGAGATGCCTCTTGAGCGTAAAGCTCCCGGAGTTATCTTCCGTCAGCCGGTAACAGAACCACTACAAACAGGTATTAAAGCTGTTGATGCCATGATCCCTGTAGGTCGTGGACAGCGTGAGCTTGTAATTGGTGACCGTCAAACTGGTAAAACTACAGTTTGTATTGACACCATTCTTAACCAAAAAGAATTTTATGATGCAGGTAAACCTGTATTCTGTATATATGTTGCTGTAGGACAAAAAGCTTCTACTGTAGCAGGTATTGCAAAAACATTAGAAGAAAAAGGAGCAATGGCTTATACAGTTATCGTTGCTGCTAACGCTTCTGACCCTGCTCCGATGCAGGTATATGCACCATTTGCAGGTGCTGCGATAGGTGAGTACTTCCGTGATACGGGTCGTCCTGCACTTATCATTTATGATGATTTATCTAAACAGGCGGTAGCTTACCGTGAGGTGTCTCTTCTACTTAGAAGACCACCGGGACGTGAGGCTTACCCTGGTGACGTTTTCTACCTACACTCAAGACTACTTGAGCGTGCTGCAAAAGTAATTGCAGATGATGATATTGCTAAAAACATGAACGACTTACCTGAGTCATTAAAACCAATCGTTAAAGGTGGAGGTTCGTTAACAGCTCTTCCTATTATCGAAACTCAGGCGGGTGACGTTTCTGCTTATATCCCAACAAACGTAATTTCGATTACAGACGGTCAGATATTCCTTGAGTCAGATTTATTTAACTCTGGTGTACGTCCTGCAATTAACGTAGGTATCTCTGTATCACGTGTTGGTGGTAACGCTCAGATCAAATCAATGAAAAAAGTATCGGGTACTCTTAAGTTAGACCAGGCACAGTTCCGTGAGCTTGAAGCTTTCGCTAAGTTTGGTTCTGACCTTGATGCTGCTACTTTAAATGTAATTGAAAAAGGTAGAAGAAACGTTGAGATTCTTAAACAGGCAGTAAACGATCCTTTCACTGTAGAGAATCAGGTAGCGATTATTTATGCAGGTACTAAAAACCTACTTAAAAACGTACCGGTAGCTAAAGTTAAAGAATTCGAGAAAGATTATATCGAGTACTTAAACGCTAAGCACAGAGATACTCTTGACGCTCTTAAAGCCGGTAAATTTACCGATGAGCTTACAGACGTTTTAGAGAAAGCTGCTGCTGAAATTGCTGCAAAATACTAATTAGATTTTAGACTTAAGTATTGAGAGCTGAGCTATTAAAGCCTCAACTCTCAATACTCAAACTATATAAATAACAATGGCTAACTTAAAGGAAATACGTAACAGGATTGCTTCGGTTTCATCCACTATGCAAATTACTAGTGCGATGAAAATGGTTTCTGCTGCTAAGCTTAAAAAAGCTCAGGATGCTATCACGGCTATGAGACCTTATTCTGAGAAGCTTACAGAGCTATTACAAAACCTTAGCGCTACTCTGGAAGGAGATACTGGAGGTGCGTTTGCAGAACAGCGTGAAGTAAACAAAGTACTTCTTGTTGTAGTTACTTCTAACAGGGGTTTGTGTGGTGCCTTTAATGCTAATGTGCTTAAACAAACAAAAAACCTTATAAACCAGTACGCTGGTAAAACGGTTGATGTTTTAACCATTGGTAAAAAAGGTAATGATGCCTTACAAAAAAGCTGTAACATTATAGCTAACCAAAGTTCGTTGTTTGACGATCTTACGTTTGAAAACGTAGCAGAGGTTGCACAAACACTTATGGATAAGTTTGCAGCTGGTGAGTATGATAAAATCGAGTTAGTTTACAACCACTTTAAAAATGCAGCTACTCAGATTGTAATGGCAGAACAGTTTTTGCCTTTAGTTCCTGCTCAGGCTACAGAGGAAGTAAACAGTAATAGTACTGATTATATTTTTGAGCCTTCTAAAGAAGAAATCGTATTAAGCCTTATACCGCTTTCGTTAAAAACACAGCTTTATAAAGCAGTTCGCGATTCTTTTGCTTCAGAGCACGGTGCACGTATGACAGCAATGCATAAAGCGACCGATAACGCTACTGAGCTTAGAAACCAGTTAAAATTAACTTACAACAAAGCACGTCAGGCTGCAATTACAGGAGAGATCTTAGAGATTGTAGGTGGTGCAGAAGCTTTGAACAATTAATAATACTGAACACAGCACACAACTATATAAAGAGCCACGCATTGCGTGGCTCTTTTTTATTAAATTCGTAAAAAGTAAAGCGATTATTATTCAGTCGCTTTTTTTATTTCTATATTTTATATAGTTATTTTTGTTTTACTAAACCGACTAACTTTTGAGTCTCTTTAAAAATCTTTTCAAGCAAACCGCTATTTACGGGCTGGCAACTGTAGTACCAAGAATGCTCAGCTTCCTGTTAGTAGGCCTATATACAAAGTACCTTCCGGACAATGAGTATGGAGATGTAAACGTAATTTTTTCATGGATTGTGCTGTTTAATGTAATATTGGCCTATGGTATGGAGACCTCTTTTTTCAGGTTTTACAGTACAGATAATTCTAAGGAAGTAGAGAGTACTTCTACCATATCACTTTTCTGGTCGTCTATTGGCTTTTTGTTTTTGGCGCTTTTAGGCAGAACTTATCTTGCCAACTGGTCGGGTATAGAGGAGCAGTATATAACCTATACCATATGGATATTGGTGCTGGATGCGCTGGTAATAATACCTTTTTCAAAATTAAGAGCGCAGGGCAGGCCCCTGTATTATACTGCAATTAAGGTAGGGAATGTATTTGTGAATCTTGGGCTTAATGTGGTGTTTATAGCCTGGCTACCGGCTTGGGCAGCAGCAAAACCAAGTAGTTTTTGGGGAATGATATACATTGAAAATTTCCAGATAGGCTACATTTTTGTATCTAACCTTATAGCAAGTTTTCTTACTCTTTTAGTTTTGGCTCCGCACTATTTTAAAATAAACTGGAGTTTCGATAAGCTGCTCTGGAAAAAAATGATGCGTTACAGCCTTCCGGTTTTAGTAGCCGGTATCGCATTTGCCATTAACGAATCGTTTGACAGGATATTACTTCAAAATCTATTACCCTCAGATATTGCTGATGCTAAAGTAGGTCAATACTCTGCCTGTTATAAAATAGCTCTGTTCATGACGCTTTATGCTACAGCTTTCAGGTTGGGTATAGAGCCATTCTTTTTCAGTTATGCTAAAAACGAATCGGCACCCAAAACGTATGCCATGATAACCAAATATTTTATAATTTTTGGTAGTCTTATACTGGTAGGCGTAATTGTTTTTGCCGATATTATAAAAGTACTTCTTATAAAAAGTCCGGAATATTGGGAAGCGATGAAAGTAGTTCCGCTTATTATTCTGGCTAATTTCTTTTTGGGTATTTACCATAACCTTTCGGTGTGGTACAAACTTACCGATAAAACCAAAATGGGAGCTTATATTTCCATTGTTGGAGCGCTGGTAACCTTAGGGCTAAACTTTCTGTTAATTCAAAAGTATGATTATATGGGTTCGGCCATAGCAACCATTTCGGCCTACGGTACCATGATGATTATTTCATACTTTTTAGGCAATAAGTACTACCCTATTCCTTACGATCTAAAAAAAATAGGAGGTTACCTGGGGTTATCCATATCCCTGTCCCTTGTTTATTTTTATTATTTCCGGGAAAACTACTACGTTGGTGCAGCCGTAATAATTGTTTACAGCCTGTTTATTTACCAAAACGAAAAGGAAACCCTCAACAGAGTGCTAAAAAGGAAATAATACACTATAAAAACAGCACTTTTACATGCTATTTTTGATATATTTGAAATATAAATATTTACCATAATGACAATAAAGATTATCAATAAATCCAATCACGCTTTACCTAATTATGAAACAGAAGCCTCTGCAGGTATGGACCTTAGGGCTAATATAGACGAACCGGTGGTACTGAGTCCGCTTGGAAGGGCTATAATAAAAACAGGGCTGTTTATGGAACTGCCTATAGGTTATGAGGCACAGGTAAGGCCAAGAAGCGGTCTGGCAGCTAAAAAAGGTATTACGGTACTTAACAGCCCGGGCACTATTGATGCCGATTATCGCGGAGAAATTGGAGTTATATTGGTAAACCTGTCTAACGAGCCGGTAACTATTGAGAATGGTGAAAGGGTTGCTCAGTTGGTGATAGCCAAACATGAGCGTGCCGAATGGCTGGAGGCAGAAGCACTAACCGAAACTACCCGAGGAGCCGGAGGTTTTGGTAGTACAGGTGTAAAATAATAAGAAGTAAAAATCAAATCCATAAAAACCAACTTTGCCCTGAAGCTTTGAGAATACCACGAAGTATACTATTCTCTTTAAAACAGGACAACATAGAAATAACAGAATAAGAATGAAAATAATTGTTCCTATGGCGGGAAGGGGTTCACGCCTTCGCCCACATACACTTACAGTTCCAAAACCATTAATACCTATTGCAGGAAAACCTATTGTACACAGGCTGGTAGAAGACATTGCGGGTGTGATAAATCAGGAAATAGAAGAGATTGCTTTTATAATACATAAGGATTTTGGTGTTCAGGTAGAGAAAGACCTGGTTGCCATTGCCGAAAAACTGGGTGCTAAAGGTACCATTTACTATCAGGAGCAGCCTCTTGGTACTGCTCATGCTATTATGAGTGCTAAGGAATCTATGAGCGGACCTATAGTTGTGGCTTATGCCGATACACTTTTTAGGGCCGATTTTACGTTAGATACTACAGCAGACAGCGTTATTTGGGTAAAACAGGTTGATGACCCCAGTGCCTTTGGTGTTGTTCAGTTAAATGATAAAAACGAGATTGTAGATTTTGTAGAGAAACCAAAAGAGTTTGTTTCAGACCTGGCAATTATAGGTATATACTACTTTAAAAGCGGAGAAACCCTTCGTGAGGAGTTACAGTATTTACTGGATAACAATATTGTAAAAGGTGGCGAATATCAGCTTACCGACGGGCTTGAAAACATGAAGCAAAAAGGGATGAAGTTTGTGCCTGGCAAGGTAGAAGAATGGATGGATTGCGGTAACAAAAATGTTACTGTAGATACCAATTCAAGAATGCTTAACTTTTTACATAAAGACGGAGAGCATTTGGTATCATCATCGGTAGTGACCGAGAACAGCACGATTATTCCTCCTTGTTTTATTGGCGAAAATGTTGTGCTTAAAAATGCTACTGTTGGACCTAATGTATCGTTAGGCAATAATACAAAAGTAGAGAGCAGCGTTATTAAAAACAGTTTGGTACAAACCAATGCGGTAATAACAAATGCCCATTTGGATAATGCCATGATAGGTAACCACGCTACATTTAATGGTAAGTTTACCAGTATAAGTATTGGAGACTATTCGGTTATAGAATAAAATATATGAACAGAAAAATTCTTTTTTGCGGATTATTGCTTTCAGGGATGTTATTAGCCCCTGCAGTTTCCCGTGCCCAGGAGGAGCCCGATAAAATTGCATTGGCCAATGATAAGTTTGAGAATAACTTTTATGAAGCATTAAAGCAAAAAGGAATAGAAAATTATGATAAGGCACTATTGGCTCTGGAAGTATGCAGGGCCGAAGAACCAAACAATCCGGTAGTATATCATGAAATGGGCAAAAATTACCTTGCCCTTAAAAATTACCCGGAGGCGGAAAAGGCTTTCTTAAAAGCTACTCAGCTCGATCCGGCAAACCGTTGGTACTGGGTGGGGCTTTATGATGTATATTATCAAACTCAAAATTATAACAGTGCTATACCTATAGTACTTAAGCTTACCGAATGGCGTAAAGAGTATTACCAGGAAGATTTGGTATCATTATACATGTATACAGATCAGTATGATAAGGCACTTACACTTATAAACGAACTGGAAGAAACGGTAGGGCATACTGAACGCAGGGAAATGTATAAACTGCAAATCCTTAGTGATAACAGGTACAATAAACCTGAAAAGGAAGCTCTGGAAGAAGCTATAAGAAAAAACCCAAAGCTGGAATCCAATTATTTGGAACTGATTTATTTGTACTCTGAAAGTAATGAAGAGGAAAAGGCTGCAAAAGTAGCTGAAAAGCTACAAAAGGAAATTCCGGAGTCAGACTGGGCTCAGGTAAGTCTCTTTAAGTTTAACCTTAACGATAATAAGGGAGACGAGGCTGCAAAGTCCATGTTCAGGGTCTTGGCAAGTGAAAAAATTGACCGTAAAATAAAACACAGGGTACTTAACGAATTTCTTATTTATACAAACAATAATCCGGAATATGAAGCCGACCTGGACAGGGCGGTAGGTTATTTTGAAGATGATAAAGAGATTAATGTACCTAAAGAGGTAGGGAAATTCTTTTTCACTAAAAGAAATTTTAAACAGGCCACTCACTATTTCCAAAAGAGCCTGGAAACTAATGCCGATGATATAGAGACAATAGAATTACTGCTGTATAGCTATGCCGAAGATAATAATTTTGCTGAGCTGTTTAATATGTCAACACAATATACAGAGTTGTACCCTACGCACGCAAGGCTATATTATTTTGCAGGATTAGCAGCAAATAAACAGCAGCAGTTTAAAAAAGCAAAAGAATGGCTTGAAAACGGAATAGACTTTGTTGTAGAGGATAAAGAGCTTGAGGCAGGTTTTAACAGGCAACTGGGAGAGGCTTATGCCGGGCTTGGAGATGAAAAGAAAAAGGAGGCTTATTTTTCTAAAGCCAATAAATTGCTAAAACCCGGAGAATAATCCATGAAAAAAATAACAGCAGCCTTACTGCTTATTACGGTGCTTGTTTCCTGTAAGTCAAAACAGGGATTGGTATCTGAAAAAAATGCTGAAAAGGAAAAATCGGTTAAAGAGATAGTAAAAGGGCATTATGAAAATCCGTTGGAATTTGATAACCTGCAAATAAGGGCAGGCGCTCATTATGAAGGAGGAAGTGACTCGTATAACTTTACTCTTGATATAAGAGTGAAAAAGGATGAAATGATATGGGTTAATGCTACTGTAATGGGTTTTCCAGTTGCTAAGGCATTAATTACGAGAGATAAGGTAAGCTATTATGTAAATACCCAAAAGGAATATTTTGAAGGCGATTTCCAGATATTAAGTGACTGGCTGGGAACCGATCTTGATTATGATAAGGTGCAAAATATAATTACGGGTCGTGCCATGGATAATCTGGCCGATGGTAAATATAAAGCATCACTTGAGGAAGGACTGTATAAACTGCAGGGTAAAGAGAACAATAGCGTGTTTAAGGAGTTTTTCTTTGAAGCAGCTAACCTGTTGTTAAAGAAACAGGTAATAGAATACAAAGGATATGAGCCGCAAAAACTTACGGTAAACTATCCGGGATTCAGGAAATATGAAAAATCGGTAATGCCTACAGGCGTAATGGTAGAGGCCGAAAAAGCCGATAAGGTATACATTGAGATTGAATACAAGAATGTTACCTTTGACAACGAAGACCTGAGGTTTACTTATAAGGTGCCACAAGGCATGAATCGTATATTTATAGAATAGAGACTAACCGAAACGGAGAAAATGACAAGAGCGCTTCTTACTTTACTTCTTATATGTACCACTGCTTTAAGCTGGGGGCAAAACACTGCCGAGCAAAAAAAGCTTGAACGACAAAGAGCACAGCTTCAAAAGGAGATAAAGGAATTCCAGAGTTTATTAAGTACTCAAAATAAAAAAGAAAAATCGGTTTTAGTACAAATAAAGGAGAGCGAAGCTAAAATTAGACTTACGCAAAACCTTATTAATACTATACAAAAGCAAAGCCGACTACTTTCAGATAATATTTACTTAAACCAGAAAAAAGCAAATAAGCTTGAAAAAGAACTGGAAGTACTTAAAGAAGATTATGCCAATACGATAGTTAAATCATACAAAAGCAGGTCTGACCAAAGCAGGATAATGTTTATTTTGTCTTCAGAGAATTTTCTGCAGGCCTATAAGCGTATTCAATACATGAAGCAGTATGCCAATTTCAGGAAGATGCAGGCTGAAGAGCTGAAAGAGAAAATGGCGGAGCTTAGAGCATTATTGGAAAAACTTAAAGAGCAGAAAAAGGAAAAAGAGAATCTGCTGGCTGAAACCGAGAAACAGAAAAAAGAACTTGAGGCCGATAAAAAAGAACAAAATGAACTTGTAAAAGCTATTCAGAAGGATAAAAAGAAATATGCAGCCGATCTTAAAAAGAGGCAGCAGGAAGAAAGAAAACTGCAACAGCAAATAGACAGGCTTATTCGCGAAGCTATAGAGGAGGCTAAACGTAAAGCGGCAAAAGAGAGTAATAAAACGGTAGTAAGCGGGTCTGGTAAAAATGAATTACCTCTAACAAAAGAAGGAAAGATTTTAGCAGATAGCTTTAAAGCTAATAAGGGCCAGTTACCTTGGCCGGTGGAAAGAGGGTATATTTCGCAGGGGTATGGCTCTTATAGAGGTCAGGCTGTAGGTGTGAAGGTTCTTAGTGAACTTGAGAATAACGGCGTAGATATCAGTACTTCAAAAGGAGCAGATGTACGTGCTGTTTTTGCGGGAGAAGTGACAATGATAACTCATACTTCTTCTTATGAGGGCGCTTATACTATAATGGTACGTCACGGTAACTACTGGACAATATATACTAATCTAAGCAGTGTAAGTGTAAATAAAGGTGATAAGGTAGATATTAAGCAAACATTAGGTAAGGTATGGACAAACGGGGCAACAGGAGAAACTGTACTTAAGTTTTACGTAGTTCAGAATGTAAGTTATCTTAATCCGCAACAATGGCTTAACCCATTGAAATAGTAAGAGTGAATTGTAAAAAATATAATCAATAAAAAAAGGAAGCCATTGGCTTCCTTTTTTTATTCTATAAATAATGCTTTCAGTTCGGTTGCATCATTCGGACTCATTTTTCCGGCAAGAACAAGGCT
Organism: Flavobacterium rhizophilum; assembly: GCF_046000485.1. Taxonomy (NCBI): domain Bacteria; kingdom Pseudomonadati; phylum Bacteroidota; class Flavobacteriia; order Flavobacteriales; family Flavobacteriaceae; genus Flavobacterium; species Flavobacterium rhizophilum. Next base: position 166,227 of record NZ_JBELQB010000006.1, on the reverse strand, counting down.
TAATTGTTTTCTTCTTAATGCTGCTTCAAAACGTTGTTTCTCCAGTTCTGTTTGAGGTTCAATTGTTGGGATCTCTACAGGTCGGCCTGTTTCATCAACAGCAACAAAAGTATAAATGGCTTCGTTTGCTTTTGCCCTAACTCCCGATTCACGGTCTTCTGTCCATACATCAATAAAAATCTCCATAGATGTTTTAAAGGTGCGTGAAACCTTAGCTTCAACAGTTACCACGCTACCTAAAGGGATAGATCTGTTAAACGCAACATGGTTAACCGATGCGGTAACTACAATTCTCCTTGAATGTCTTCTTGCAGCAATACTTGCAGCGCGGTCCATACGCGCCAGTAGCTCGCCACCAAAAAGGTTGTTAAGCGGGTTCGTTTCTCCGGGTAAGACCAAATCGGTCATAATGCACATAGAATCAGAAGGATATTTTGCCTGCATGTAATTGTTTTTTGGCAAAGATAGTGCAGAAAAGGCAAAAAAATCCCACGCTTTAGCGTGGGACGGTATTTTTATAAATCTTTAACAAGAAGCCATGCTTCTTTGTTATATTCCTTTCTTATTCTGTTAAGATTTTTATGAGCTGCTTCATAAGTGGTGTAACTTTCATAAAGCACCGGGTACAAACCATACTTGTTTTTATCCAGTTTCCTTGCTTTAAAGCCCTGCGCTTTTAGTTGGTTTACTGCTTTATTGGCATTAGCCTCATTACGGAAAGCATTGGCAACAATATGATAGTAAAGTTCCTCTTCTGCAGTTTCTTCCTTAACAGTAAGTTTTACTGCCGGCATAGGGTCAAGGAAAAACGTTGCAGTTTGTATTTCCTGGTTTACCTGTTCCTGTACATGCTGTTCGGCAATGCGGGTTTCTGTTATTATCTTATTGTCGTAGTATACTTTAAAACCTGCACTTCCTATAGATAATGCTGCAACAAATACTGCGGCATATTTAAGGAAAGAGTAGTTTTTCTTTCTCTTTTCAGGAGTAAACAGTACCGGAACTTCTTCTTCCAGTTCTTCAATTTCGGCCTTATAAACTTCACGCTTAATTGCAGGAGATGTAAAGCTGCCTAAACCGAAAGAATCGGTAAGATAGTTAACCGGAGTGTTAGGATAGAACACAAGACTGCCCTCATTGTTATAAGCAAGGTCACCAATGTTTTTAAGTATAAGCTTATCGTTGTTTTCGAGTTGGTCTGCCCAAACGGCAACCATCTTTTTAATGTCTTCTACAGCCTGTTCGTAAGAAATTTTTTCCTGTAAAGCGATATGGTTGGCTAAAAGCCCGTCATTATTCTTTAAATTCGCATTAAAAGAAATCAGCTTTTTAGGAGGATAGAACGTATTAGTATCTATATCTATACTGGCCGACTTGGTTTCGGTTAAAAATGCACCGAAGCCCGGAACGATAACGCACTGGTAACGATATAGTAGCGCCGATATGTGTTTCTCTATCATCATAACAACAAATTTAACGAATCAACTGCAGTTGCAAAATTTTATTCACAAATTTTATTAACAATTGCAGCAAACCAATTTTATTCGCAACCTTTAAAATTACTAATGACTGACAACGAATTGTTTAACACGCTAGCCTTGCTGAGGATAGATGGTGTGGGGGATATAGTGGCAAAAAAACTTATTAATCATTTGGGGAGTGCCCAGGCGGTTTTTGAGGCAAAAAAGCAACAGCTTACTGCTATAGAGGGGGTTGGGGAGGTGCTTTATAAAAGCCTTCAGGATAAGGAGGTTTTTAAGTTGGCCGAAGCCGAACTGAAATTTATACAGGAAGAAAAAATAACCCCTTTATTATATACTGATAAAGAATACCCTGAAAGGTTGAAACATTGCATAGACGGACCTGTATTGCTTTTCAGTTCGGGGAATATAAACCTTGAGGGCAGGAAAACCATAAGTATTGTAGGTACAAGGCAAATGACATCTTATGGTGCTGATTTTTGCCGTAAGCTTATTGAGGATATTGCGCCGTTAAATCCTGTAATTATAAGTGGGTTTGCCTATGGAGTAGATATTTTTGCCCATCAGTTGGCTATGGAACACAATCTGCAAACGGTGGGGGTACTGGCTCACGGACTGAATCAGATATACCCTAAAGTGCATAAAAAGTACATGGCTAAAATGGAAGAAAACGGAGGTTTTTTTACCGAGTTTTGGAGTAGCTCCAATCCTGACAGAGAGAATTTTGTAAAGCGCAACCGTATTGTAGCGGGATTATCGGAAGCTACTATTATTATAGAAAGTGCCGATAAGGGTGGTTCGCTTATTACGGCAAATATTGCTAACGATTATAACAGGGATGTGTTTGCCGTACCGGGACGTATAACCGATAAATATAGTGCAGGTTGTAACGACCTGATTAAAAGCCAAAGGGCACATTTATTAACCAGTGCTGCCGATTTGCTTTATATGCTTAACTGGGATATTGAGCAACAAAAGCCTGCCGCTGTACAAAAGCAACTTTTCATTACACTGGAAGATGAGGAACAGAAGGTATATGACTTCCTGCAAAAAAACGGTAAGGAGTTAATGGACATTATAGCACTGGAATGTGGCATGCCGGTATTTAAACTCTCGTCACTATTACTTACTATGGAACTTAAAGGAGTAATAAGGCCGTTGCCGGGAAAACTTTTTGAAGCAATATAAATCAATATTCAAATTACCTGTCATTTCGACCGAAGGGAGAAATCTCAAATAAAAACAAAAGCCCGATTAATATCGGGCTTTTGTTTTATGTTGAAGTATGTTAGTTGAAACCTAATTTCTCACGTACTCTTCCAAGTACACCGTTTGCAATAACAGCCGCTTTTTCAGCACCTGTTTTTAGAAGGTCTTCTACTTCATTAAGGTTTTCCATATAGTATTTATACTTCTCTCTCGGCTCTCTGTATTTCTCAACGATAAGTTCAAACAACGCCTGCTTGGCATGGCCGTAACCATAGTTGCCTCCCAGATAATTGCCTCTCATTTGTTCCGTTTGTTCTGGTGTTGCCAGTAACTTGTAAATAGCAAACACATTACAGGTATCAGGATTTTTAGGTTCCTCTAGTGGTGTGCTGTCGGTTTCTATAGACATCACCTGCTTTCTAAGCGGTTTGTCTTCCTGGAAAATATTAATAATGTTATTACGTGACTTACTCATTTTCTCACCATCAGTACCCGGTATGATTTTGGTTTCCTCACTGGAAATAGCTTCCGGTAAAACAAACGTATCACCCATTTGGTGGTTAAAACGTGAAGCTACATCACGGGTAATTTCAAGGTGTTGTAGCTGATCTTTACCTACAGGTACAAACTCGGCATCATATAATAATATGTCGGCAGCCATAAGCATAGGGTAGGTAAACAGTCCGGCATTCACATCGGCAAGCCTGTCGGCCTTATCTTTAAAAGAGTGTGCCAGTGTTAATCGCTGGAAAGGGAAAAAGCAGCTAAGGTACCATGACAGTTCGGCTGTTTGAGGCACGTCGCTCTGGCGGTAAAAAATTACCTTATTTATATCAAGCCCAAACGAAAGCCATGTGGCAGCAACACTATAGGTGTTTTCGCGAAGGGTTTTTCCGTCCTTAATCTGGGTGGTAGAGTGAAGGTCGGCAATAAATAAAAACGATTCGTTCTCTGGTTTGTTAGCCATTTCTATGGCTGGTATAATAGCACCTAAAAGGTTGCCTAGATGAGGGGTTCCCGTACTTTGGATACCAGTTAATATTTTTGCCATGATATGCTTTTAAAATTTACACAAAGGTAAAAGGTTTTACCAAAAAATAGGGATTGAATTCTTACATTTGGCAGCATGAAAATACTAAAGGTGATTTTTTGGATACTTTGGCGCATCTGGTTTTATATCCTGATGGGTGTTCCTATAATCATAATGTCGCCTTTACTTATACTTACCATCATTTCAGAGAAAACTTATCCACAGTTTTTCAGGCTGGCAAGAGTATGGGCAAAAATCATACTTTTCGGGATGGGCTTTTACTACACCGTTAAGCGTGAGCAAAAGTTTGTAAAGGGGGAAAGTTACATGCTTGTAGCTAACCATACCTCCATGACCGATATTATGCTGATGCTGGTAATCTCTAAAAATCCGTTTGTTTTTGTAGGAAAAAAAGAACTGGTAAAAATTCCGGTTTTCGGGTTCTTTTATAAACGTACCTGTATACTGGTAGACAGGGAGAGTTCCAAAAGCCGATTTGAAGTGTTTCAACGAGCACAGGCAAGGCTGCACCAGGGATTGAGTATTTGTATTTTTCCCGAAGGAGGTGTACCCGATGATGAGAATGTATTGCTGGATGAGTTTAAGGATGGGGCTTTCCGCCTGGCAATAGAGCACCAAATTCCTATTGTACCCATGACCTTCCCCGACAATAAAAAACGATTCTCCTTTACTTTCTTTAGCGGGACTCCGGGACTTATGAGGGCTAGGGTTCACCGTTTTATAGAAACAAAAGGACTTACCCTGGAAGATAAAAAACAACTGAAAGACAGGACCAGGCAGGTAATCTACAATCAGTTACTTGAGTTTCAAAAACGAAAAGCTTAACACTTCGCGTAAAAAGTATTTGGCTAAAAAATATGTATCTTTGTAGTCAGTTTAAATAACTTTTTTAAAGAATAAATATTATGTACCCAGAAGAACTAGTAAAACCAATGCGTGCCGAACTATCGGAAGCAGGTTTTGAAGAACTATATACACCAGACGCGGTAAAAGAAGCGATTTCTAAAGAAGGTACTACATTAGTAGTAGTAAACTCTGTTTGCGGATGTGCTGCAAGAAATGCAAGACCTGGTGTGAAAATGAGCCTTGATAATGGTAAAAAGCCAAGTTCGCTTGTTACTGTTTTTGCAGGTGTGGACAGAGAAGCTGTTGATGCAGCCAGAGAACTAATGTTCCCTTTCCCTCCGTCATCACCAAGTATGGCATTATTTAAAAACGGTGAGCTTGTGCATATGCTTGAGCGTCATCATATTGAAGGGCGTCCTGCTGAAATGATTGCAGAAAACCTTAAAGATGCTTACGACGAACATTGCTAATAAAAGCTCTTTTAAAGTTTAAAGCCGCGCCTTTGGTGCGGCTTTCTTTTTTGCAATAGTATGCAGGCATACTAAATGTTTTTATTATTAACTAAAAAGACTGTACTTTTACGCGAATTTTTTAAAAACATATATGGGCAAAATATTGTCATATCCTATATCGATACTATATTACCTGGTTTTTCTGCTGTTTCTCCTGATATTTCATCCGGTACAGTGGATTTGTCTTAACGTATTTGGTTATCAGGCGCATAAAAAGAGTGTTGATATACTTAACTTCTTTCTGGTAAGAACAACACATATATTAGGGACTACCTATAAGTTTGAAGGGATAGAGAAAGTGCCTGACGGTGTACCGCTTATTATAGTGGCCAATCACCAAAGTATGTATGATATTCCTCCCATTATTTGGTTTATGAGGAAATTTCACCCTAAATTTATAAGTAAGAAAGAATTAGGGAAAGGAATACCAAGCGTGTCTTACAATTTAAGGCATGGCGGTTCCGTTTTAATAGATAGAAAAGACCCAAAGCAAGCCTTACCTGCCATAAAACAGATTGCTACCTACATTGAAAAGAATACACGATCGGCAGTAATTTTTCCTGAGGGGACCCGCAGTAAAAACGGGAAACCGAAAAAGTTTTCGGAAAACGGGCTTAAAATACTTTGTAAGTTCGCACCAAGTGCTTACATTGTGCCTGTTAGTATTAATAATTCCTGGAAACTGAACCGTTACGGTCAGTATCCGTTAGGATTAGGTGCCCGAGTTACTTTTACAGTACAGGAACCTTTTGCCATAAAAAATATTCCTTTTGAAGAGGTAATGGAGAGAACAGAGAACGCAGTTGTACAAGGAATAAAAAATTAGAAATTATGTCTATAAAAAACGTCCGCTTAGAAGTGATGCACTTTTTGGAAAAGAACATTGATTCTTTTGTGGAAAACTATCTTATACCGGTAGAGAAGATATGGCAGCCATCAGATATGCTGCCTGATACGCAGAGCGAGAGTTTTGAGGAAGATCTTAGGGAACTTAGAGAGATTGCTAAAGACCTTCCGTATGATTTTTGGGTGGTATTAGTGGGTGATACCATTACAGAAGAAGCACTACCTACCTATGAGTCATGGCTAATGGATGTGGAAGGTATTGAACAGGTAGAGAAAGGCCCGGGCAACGGATGGGGTAAATGGGTAAGACACTGGACTGGTGAAGAGAACCGCCACGGCGATTTGCTTAACAAATACCTATACCTTAGCGGTAGGGTAAATATACGTGAAGTGGAAATGACCACTCACCACCTTATTAATGACGGTTTTGATATTGGTACCGACAGGGATCCGTACAAAAACTTTGTTTATACAAGCTTCCAGGAGCTGGCTACTTATATTTCGCACAACCGTGTGTCGCAGCTGGCTAAAAAATACGGAGACAATAAACTGTCTAAAATGTGTAAGCTTATTGCTGGAGATGAAATGCGTCACCACATGGCATACAGTGAGTTTGTAGATAGGATTTTTAAAGTAGACCCAAGCGAAATGATGTTGGCTTTCCAACACATGATGAAGCTTAAAATTACTATGCCTGCCCATTTTTTAAGGGAGTCGGGTAATGCTATAGGAAGTGCTTTTGAGCAGTTCTCTGATTCGGCACAGCGTATAGGGGTATATACCGCTATGGACTATGTGGACATACTTAGAAAACTGATTGCCAAATGGCAAATTGATAAAATTGACGGCCTTACCGCCGAAGCTGAGAAAGCAAGGGATTACCTTATGAAGCTTCCGGACAGGATGGCAAGAATATCTGAAAGGATTGTAATACCTGAGGAGTCACACATTTTTAAATGGGTGCAACCTGCATTAATAAAATAATATATAAAGCTGCTTTCGGGCAGCTTTTTTAATCTTATGTAGTTTCCTGTATATGAGTAACCTTATAGAAAAAACAAAAGCATTTGTAAAACAGCAATTACAGGGTGCTGAGGGTGGGCACGACTGGTTTCATATAGAAAGGGTGTATAATAATGCCCTGCTTATTGCAAAAGGAGAAGAGTGTAATCTTACTGTAGTACAGCTAGGAGCCTTGTTGCATGATATAGCCGACAGTAAATTTCATGATGGCGATGAGACTGTGGGACCGGAAACGGCAAGGAGGTTTTTACAACAGGAAAATATAAGTGAAACTATAATCGATCAGGTAGTGGAGATTATAGAGAACATATCGTTTAAGGGCGGAAACTTCGATAAGAAATTCTCATCGGTTGAGCTGGATATCGTTCAGGATGCCGACAGGCTGGATGCACTTGGTGCCATAGGTATTGCCCGAACCTTTAATTACGGAGGGTTTAAAAACAGGGCTTTGTATGACCCTGCTATACAGCCTAACCTAAATATGACCAAAGAGGAATATAAGGCCAGTACTGCGCCAACGGTTAATCATTTTTATGAAAAACTACTGCTACTTAAAGACAGGATGAATACTCTAACAGGTAAACAACTTGCCGTAGAACGCCACAGCTATATGGAAGATTTCCTTTCGCAGTTCTATGCCGAATGGAACGGGGAAAAGTGATTGTTTATTAAACTAAGAATGGTAGGGTAAACCTGTTTTTTGTGTACGGTTGCCAGCAACCATCCTATAAAGCTAAGCACGAATACATCACCACTTTCGGTAATGGCGTGTTTTGTTAACAAATCCAACTGTTTTTTAAATGTATCGTTTTGTGCTACGGATTTATCCAATATGTATTTTTCCACCAAAGCGGCATATACCAGTACCCTTTCTTCGTTTACCTCCCTTAGGTATTTTTTGTAACGTCTTTTAAAACCTTTTAGTCGGGAGAGGGCAAGTTCGGTATCTTCCAGTTCGGTATGCATTACAATTTCTACCAAGCTGCGTTTTATGGCCCAGTCCATTCCCATTCTTTTTTCATACCAACTGTCAGAATGGATAAACTCGCGCATGTACCTTCGGGCTTCGCGGGCATTATTATGCTGTAGCCAATATATCACTGCAAAAAATATAAGGTCGTTTCTGTCGGTAGGATCGGCTTTTTTTGTTTCTGTCAATGCTTTTGTCATTATTGCCAGTGTGGTTTCGCCATTGCCGCAGTAATTTTCGTTAAGCAGATGCAGCAAATAGTATCGGGCAATAAAACGGCTGTAGTACTTTTTGTTTTGCTTTTGCATTTCGGAAGCCATCATCTGCAGGTATTCCGAACACAACGTGAACCTCCTGTTCCTAAAATGAATATTGCCCATAAAATACAATATGTAAATATGGTAGTACAGGTGTTTTTGTGCCAGTTCCTGGCGGGTAATTATAAATCGGTAGCTTCTTTCCAAAAAAGGCTCTATAAGGCTGTAGTTGCTGTTTATAGAAGCATACTCGTTTGCAATAAAAAGCATTTGGTACAGTGATTTGAAAGTAAGTACTTCCCTTAACGATATTCCAAACGATTTCATGGTGCCGGTTATTAACTGCTGTATATCGGTAATTTTCCCTTTATGGTAAATCTCACCCAATTCACGGCGCATAACCGCATAGGCAAGATTAAGCTGTTCCTCATTTCGAAGTTTTTTATTGTTTGCCGTAAAACCGGCGATTGCCTTATCCAAATTAAACGAGGGGTCAAAATGAGCAAACTGTATTTGGGTTTGGTAGATTTCGTTAAGCAGTGAAAAATGCTCGGTAGCGAAGGCTTTACTTTCGGCTTTAGTAAGGCACTTAAAGGCTTCTTTGTAAAGTTTATGCTCAAAAAACACACGGCTAACCATAAGCAGCCGCGTTATTTCGTGTTCGTCATCAGTATTACTTTCAAAGCTTCGGTTAGCCATAAAACTGATAAGGCTATCGTATACCCTTTTACGTAATGCATGGTAGGCATCGGTATTTTTTGAAGTGCCATAAAGCTTTTTTTTAATATTTATATCATCAGTTTCAAGTAATTTAAATAAATCAGTATTAAGAGTGTCTTTCCTTTTGTTTTTGTTATTAAGATGTTTTATAAATGCTGATTTATCATCTTTTGACATTATAGATATTATTTCTCCTAATGCATTCATATTGAAATTACTTAAACAGTTAGCAATGTAAATATAAATAATATATCATCAGTTTTTATTGTTTTTTGATTTTTGTACCCTGTTGTTTTATGTGAGATTTGCCTCATAATCAAAAACCAAAAATTATGGATCCGCTAAAAACAAACGAAGGGAATGATACCTTCACACAGGAAAACAAATTCAGGAAAACAACAACTGCCCAAGGGGCAACAAAACCGAGTAATGCCTTTGTAGGTGCCTCATGGTGTGCTCTTATTATAGGAATGGCCTCTTACTGTATAGGACTTTTTAATGCCGGGGCAATGCTGCTTAACGAAAAGGGATATTATTTTACCATATTGCTTTTCGGACTCTTCTCGGTAGTATCGGTACAAAAAAGTGTAAGGGACAGGCTGGAAGGCATCCCGGTAACCGATATGTATTATGGCATAAGCTGGTTTACCACATTTGCATCGGTAATACTATTGATAATAGGACTTTGGAATGCCGACCTTGAACTTAGTGAAAAAGGCTTTTACGGAATGTCGTTTGCCCTTAGCCTCTTTGCTGCAATAGCCGTACAAAAAAATACCCGTGACTTAAAGACATTTGAAAAGGAGAATCCAAACGCTTAGCGGATGGCCCTGCGGCGGCTTTACCACACCGAAGCCGCTGCGGGGCTTAATTTTTTAAAACTATATTATGAAAAAACAAATTCTTATTTTATTATTCGGACTGGGTACGTTACTGCTGGCATCAGCATCGTTCTTAATGTATTTATGGTTTAGGGCCTGTGCGCAATATGACAGTTTTGAAGAGACCAAACAGGCTTATCTTGACAATTTCCCTGCATCATTGCAGGATGCGACCATAACAACCGGAATCACGATTTTATTACTATCGGGTTCTCTGGTATGTTTTATAAAAGTCATAAGCGCCAATTTCCTAAAACCTGTAGCTGTTGTGCTTGTGGTGATTTCGGTGTTATTGTTGTCGTGGAATATCTTTTCGCTTATGTAAACTCATATAAAAACATTATGCTAACCGTTATATTTATTTCGTTTGGAGTGTGCTTCCTGATTGAAAGGCTTAACCTTGGCTGGAAACTACCGCAGGTGCCTACGTGGAGCATCAGGGTTCTTGGAGTTAATTTTATTCAACTTGGAGTTGTATTGCTAGCCGGTATAAGCTGGGAAAAATGGCTTTCATCCTCTTCCCTATTTTGCCTGTCGGACTATGTTTCTCCGGTTTGGGGAGGTATTATCGCTTACTTTATTGCCACATTTATATTTTACTGGTGGCACAGGTGGAGACACCATATTGATTTTTTATGGACTCATTTTCACCAGATACACCATAGTCCGTAACGAATAGAGGTTATTACCTCTTTTTATAAGCATCCGCTTGAAATGGTAGTCAATTCTATAATAGGGAGTTTGTTGGTTTACACATTACTTGGATTAAGTTTAGAGGCCGCCGGGATATATACGGTTTGTACAGCCCTTGGAGAATTTTTTTATCATACTAACATTAAAACACCTCAATGGATAGGCTATATTTTTCAGCGGCCTGAAATGCATCGTATTCATCATGAATATAATAAACATACTAACAATTATGGCGATATAGTTTGGTGGGATATGTTGTTTGGCACTTATGCAAACCCTAAAGAGTTTAAAACTTCATGCGGTTTTGATAATGAGAAAGAACAGCGTTTATTTGATATGCTGAAGTTTAAAGATGTTCATAAAGAATAAAAATCTTACTTTTAATTTAAAACCAATCACCTATGAGTTCTATAATTAAAGACTTGCCGGAACTGATAAGTCATAAAATTATCAGTGAACAAACGGCAAAAGATATAGAGCGGTATTATGCCGCAAAAAAAGAAGATCAGGGGAGTAATACCCTAATGATTTTTGGTAGCATAGGCGCCATACTTGTGGGGCTGGGTATTATTTTGATATTTGCCCATAACTGGGATAATTTTTCAAAATCGGTTAAAACCCTACTGGCAATAGCACCTTTACTGTTATGTCAGGTTGCCGCCGGATATGCCATACTTAAAAATAAAAGCCAACTATTTAAGGACATAGCAGGGATACTATTGTTTTTTACGGTAGGTTCGTCAATAGCACTGGTAGCTCAAATTTACAATATACCCGGAGATCTTGAAGGTTATCTTTTAAGCTGGACTTTACTGTGTATGCCTTTAATGTATTTATTGAGGTCCAATATGGTAGCATTTCTGCATTTGGGCTTTATTACCTATTATGCGGTTGTAGCGGGTTATTTTGAAACCGAAAGGCCGTGGCCTTACCTGTTACTTTTAGGTGCTTTTATTCCTTTTTATTTAAGGAGGCTTAAACAACACCCTTTTGGAAGGATAACATCGTTATTTAACCTGCTTTTTCCGTTAAGTCTTATAATAACCCTTGGAGCTTTTCTTGCCGGGGTAGGTGAGTTTGGTTTCCTTGTTTACATGGCACTACTGGGCTTTATATACAATACCGGAGTTTTACCAAAACTGGAAAGCCGCAATGATTATTTAGGACTGGGGTCGGTTGGTATTGCCTTTATATTGCTGTTCTCTTCCTTTAAATGGGTATGGGAAGAAATGGAAACCCAACAGGTTGTAGAAAGTTACTATATTATACTTTGGGCAATATTGTTTGGGGGTATGGTATATATGGCGATAATAAACGGGGGGGAAGCACTTTTACAAAAATGTCTTTCAGGCAGTAACGGTACTGTTTCCGGCTGTGTATCTTATAGGTATGGCAGATAGCGTGCTTGCAGCATACTGGATAATATAATGGTTTTGGTACTAGGGATAATAACTGTAAAACACGGTATTGATAAGGTTGATTTCAGGAAGCTTAATTTCGGGTTAACAATTATTGCGGCCCTTATTATCTGTCGTTTTTTTGATACCAATATGACTTTTGCTGTGAGAGGTGTGTTGTTTGTTTGTGTGGGTATAGGCTTTTTTATAGCCAATTCCATGCTTGTTAAAAAGAGAAGAGCTAATGTTTTAAATATGACAGACGATGAAAACTAAAAACATGTTTATACTATTTGTGGTTGTGGCAATAGCTCAGGCATTTGTTCCCCTAAAAATGATATATGATACAGAGAAAATAAATGACGAGGGCACGGTATATAAATTTAAAACTCAGCCCATAGATCCTAATGACCCTTTTAGGGGTAAGTATGTAACCCTACGTTTTGAAGCTGAAAATTTTAAAACTACCGATACTACATGGAACAGAAATGAAGATGTATATGTTTGTATTGAAAATGACAATGAAGGATATGCTAGTATAAAGGAAATTTTAAAGGAGAAGCCTCAAGAAGGGGACTACTTTAAAGCTAAAACAGTTTATTTTGTATCAGGCGGACTACGCCTTAATTTTCCTTTTGACCGTTATTATATGGAAGAAAGTAAAGCGCCTCAGGCAGAAGTTGCTTACAGGAAATACAGTACTGCCGAAAACCCTAAGCCTGCATATGCATTAGTAGCCATAAAAGATGGTGAAACCTATTTAAAGGATGTTATTGTTGATGACAAACCTATAAGGGAATATGTTATAGAGCAACAGGAATAAAAAAAGCCTCCGTTTCGGAGGCTTTTTTTATAAGAGTAAATTTATATATGGAACGTATGTTGTTTCTTATTAGGATATTAAATGGTTTTTTCTACTTTTGCTCAAAAATATAAACTGATGAGACACCTTTACCTTTTAATGCTACTATTTCCTTTAGCATTGTTTTCCCAATCTATTAAAATAAAAAAAGATATACTTCTGTTTGATAAAACCGATGTAGCCATCCTTAAAGAACTTGGAGGTGATGAATATGAGTTTTCGACATTAAACGGTACGAAACAGTTTACTGTTAAGTACCTGGGGTTGTCTGAAGGGACAACGGTTTTATACCAATGGCTTACTGTAAAATCGGCAGATGGGTCTAAGACCTCTGAAATCCCTTATGAAGTGCTTCAAACATCATTTAATTCGACCAAAATAATCGTTAGGCTGCTTTCTGAAAAGTACGGATTAATAGATATGAAGGGTATTAATCAGCAAAAGCTTCAGGAGTTTTTTGATACTCCAAGGGAAAACCTGAGCGAGAGGTATACTAAAGCCGTTGTTATTGCTAAAGAGGAAGCAAAAGTTGCCCAAGAGCAGTATGCTGCTAAAGTGGGAGCTGTAAGACCTTTTGTTAAAAATGATGGGACAGTTGTTTCGGGAGGGTCTAACGGAACTAAAATAATAGGTAAGGTTGCTCCTATTAGTAATTATACTTTTATGGGTAATAACGGTCCTATAGAGGTATATGATCTTGACGGTATTCTTGTGGCAAGTGCTGAACTGGTTGATAATGTGGATAATGATTTGAATGTTACTTTGTTTAATGATAATAAATTTAGCTATAGAGCAAAGAGAAGGTATACCGCGACCGATAATAACCTGTTTCTTACACAGCTTGTTGAAGAGCTTGTTGCCAGGGATATTACCTTAGGACACCAGGCGAAAAGTTATAGAAACAGACTGCATAATGAAAAGGTAGCGCTTGCAAAAGAGAGAAGTGGTAATTTATACAATATAAAGGGGTATGCTATTGATGATAAGGGTAAAAAATATATAGGAACCCTTACTGCGCTTTTTGAAAAACTTGATGTTAATCAAACAGGAGATAATCAGGTTGTAGATGCTATTGATAATTATGGGAAAAAAGTTACTGTGAGCTATAAAAATGAAAAGGGGAGAGACAGATCTACAACTCTTACAGCATCTGACGGTACAAGGTTTTGTGTAATCAATTCAGACGGTTCAGAAACCTGTTTTATAGGAATGAAAGTAAAGGGCGATGCTATGAAAAAGCTATCAAATGCTATGTCATTAGGGTTTAATAATGCTTATTTCTATCAACTGGTTTATGAAGCAAATGGTAATCAGGTTTTAAAAGATCCTATTGAGGAGGATGTTTATGTAATTAAACTTAAAGATGCCAAACAGGGACAAATGATTGATGCCCGAAACAATGATAAGCTTTCTGCAGAGCTAGCAGAATACCTTTCCGGCTGCAAAGAGCTTAGCAGAGAAATAGATACAGGAGTTTTTGACCTGAAAACCCAACAAAACCTTATTCAGATAGTAGATGAATATAATGAATGTAAATAGAAATAGATAAAGTACATAATAAAAAGCCGCTCATTGAGGGGCTTTTTATTTGTTTGTAAGAAATATATTATTTCCCCGGGAAATCTGCTTTTCTCTTTTCAAGGAAAGCGGTTGTTCCTTCTTTAAAGTCGGCAGTGCCAAAAGCTTCTCCAAAGGCTTTGATCTCTGCTTCATATCCGTTAACGCCATCTTTAAAGTTAGCATTGATAGCCTTGATAGCTGCTGATATTGCAACAGGTGAGTTTTTCATGATTTTTGAGGCAATACCTTTACAAAAATCTAAAAGCTCTGCCTGTGGTACAACGTGGTTTACCAGTCCGTAAGCCTTAGCGTCTTCGGCACCTATCATTCCTGCTGTCATAATCAGTTCCATAGCACGGCCTTTACCTACAAGCTGAGGTAAACGTTGTGTACCGCCGTAACCCGGTATAACACCTAGAGATACTTCAGGTAGTCCCATTTTAGCATTGTCTGATGCTACCCTGAAATGTGCTGCCATGGCAAGCTCCAGTCCGCCACCTAGGGCAAAACCGTTTACTGCGGCAATAACCGGAGTAGAAAGGTTTTCTACAAAATCGAATAATAGTTCCTGACCTTTAGCTGCCAGTTCACCACCCTGAGCCACGTTAAAATCGGCAAATTCCGATATATCTGCTCCGGCAACAAAAGCCTTCTCTCCGCTTCCGGTTACAATAATGGCTTTTACTTCCTTATCGGCATCAAGAGCTTTAAAAGCCTCGTGAAGTTCCTGTATAGTAGCTTTGTTTAGTGCGTTTAGTTTTGTAGGCCTGTTAATGGTAACTATTGCAAGCCCGTTTTCTTTTTCTGCTAAAATATTTTCGTAGTTCATTTGAGTTTATTTTAGTTATTGTCTGTTTCTTTAATAGGTAAATCACTATCGGTAATTGGTAGGGAAACCATGAATTTGGTGCCTTTACCCAGTTCACTTTCAAAGGAAATGGTTCCGTGGTAATTCTCCACGATGTTCTTAATAATCCCAAGCCCAAGTCCCATACCGCTTGATTTGGTCGTGAATTTAGGTTCAAAAATACGATTTTTATTCTCTACGCTTATTCCCTTACCGTTGTCTTTAACTGTTATTTTTACAAAATTGCCTTCACGGTAAACACGTACCTGTACAATAGGGTTGTGCTGATCTTCCGGTATGGCCTGTATCGCATTTTTAACCAGATTGGTAATAATACGTATTAACTGGGTACGGTCCATACGGGTAGTGATGTCTGGTTCCTCGGCAATAAAGGAGATAAAGCCTTCATTAAATATTTCAAGCGCCAGCTGGACAATCTTAACGATATTAACCGTTTCGTTTTGCTGTGCCGGCATTGAGGCAAAGCTGGAGAAAGCCGATGCCACCGAGCTCATAGTGTCTATCTGTTGGATTAGTGTTTTGGAAAACTCGTCCAGTTTTTTCTTAATATCGGGGTCATTTGGGTCAAACCTGCGCTGAAAGCTCTGTACCGTAAGACGCATAGGGGTAAGCGGATTCTTAATTTCGTGTGCTACCTGTTTTGCCATTTCTCTCCATGCCTGTTCCCTTTCGCTTTGTGCCAGTTTTGTGGCACTGTCTTCCAGGTCGTCTACCAGTGCATTGTATGACTTTACAAGCTGGTTGATTTCCTGTGGGGAATCGTCCATGTGTATTCTTTCGTTTGTCTGGCTCAGTCGGGTTTCCGCTATCCTTTCACTAATAGCTTTAAGCGATTTGGTAATAAAGCTGGAAAGGAAATAGGCTACAATTATCGAAATAAGGAGCATAAAGGAATATACCTGCCCAAAACGCATAAAGAAATTGCGCTGTTCCTTTTCATAATACCCTTCGTCCTTTATATAGGGAAGGTTAAGTATTCCCAAGGGTTTGAATTTGGTATCGTTAAGATAACTGTAGGAGGACCGGAATTTTTGTCCGTCAATATTTTTAAGGTCTACATAGCGTTTTTCGGCAGTACTTCGCAGTACCCTCAAAATATTTGGAGGTATAGTAGTATTGTCTACAGTATCTACCGAGAACCCTGCTTTAGATGATTTTAATAAATGTCCGTTAAGGTCATAAATGTTTACTTCCAGTCCGTGGATATTAGCCAGTTCATGAATCCTTTCCCTGAAAATAAGCGGAAGGTTTTCGGTAGAAAGCGGGTAGGTTGTGGTAGAAAGGATATAATTAATATGCTCCTTTATGGCATTTTCCTTTCGTTCCAGCCTGTCTTCATGGTATTCTTTTGCCTCTTTGCCAAACTGGTAAATGGAAACCGCAGCAATAAGTAGCGAGGCTATAAGGGTCACCAATATCATGGAGAGGAATATCCTTACCCTTAGCGACCATTTTCTTATCTTAAACTGCTGCTTCATTTAACGCATTACGAGTTGTTTTTCTCCCTAATCCTTTTATAAAACTTAAAACCAAGCATTATTAGTATGGAGAACAGTAAAATACCTACCACGCCATAAATCCAGTTTACGGCATTTTTTAAAATTACTAAAAAAACAACGGCAAATAAAATTATGGTAGCCCCTTCGTTCCAAATACGCATAAAGTTTGAGGTATGTTTTATCTCGTCACGCTGTAGTTGTTTGAAAATGGAGTGGCATTTTAAATGATATAGGTATAACAGGAATACAAACCCCAGTTTTACATGCATCCAAGGCTGTGACAGCCATGCGTTACCGGTAGGGGTAAAAAACAGCATCCAGTAGGCAAAAATACTTGCCAGTACTGCCGATGGCCAAGTAATAATATACCACAGCCTGTAAGCCATAAGTTTGTATTGTTTGATAAGTATTTCTTTTTCGGGCGAAGGTTTATCGTTAGCCTCCAGGTGGTATACAAATAGCCTTACAATGTAAAAAAGCCCGGCAAACCAGGTAATCACAAAAATGAGGTGTAATGATTTTATATAGTTATATTCCATTATTCTTTTTTAAGATGGTGTGTCATTTCCTGCCTTAAAAACAGCCCTGTTACTATGGTAGAGAGCACATCTGCAATGGGGAATGAAACCCACACACCAAAAATACCAAAAAACTGTGGTAAAATAAGCACCAGCGGGATTAAGAAAAAGCCTTGCTTGGAAAGTGTGAGTAACAGGGCTTTTGTGGCCTTACCGGCAGCCTGAAAATAAGCCGCTCCTATTAGTTGTACCGCAATAATGGGCGATGCTGCAAATACCCATCGCAAAGCACCCGGGGTGTCGGCTATTACAATAGCATCGGTTGTGAATACCGATACTATAGGTTTGGCAAAGGTTAGCACTACTATAAAAACAATTACTGCAAAAAGCGCGGCATATTTTATAGAGGTAAAAATGGTTTCTCTAACCCTGCTGTAGTTTTCGGCGCCATAGTTATAGCCGGCAATAGGCATAAAGCCCTGTGTAATTCCCAGTACCGGAAAAAGAGCAAACATAAGCATACGGCTTATTATACCATATACGGCAACGGCGTGTTCGCCACCTTCGGCATATAAGGTATGGTTAAGAATAATTGCCAGTATGCTTATTACACCCTGCCTTGCAAAGGTTACAAAGCTTAGCGAAAGTATTTCGCGAGCCAGTTCCTTATGGAAAACAAAATGCTTCAGTTCCAGTTTCAGTTCGCTTTTATAAATAAAGAACCAAAGGATGTACAAAAAGCAAAGAAAAAAGGAGAGTGAGGTTGCCAGAGCAGCACCAAATACACCAAGGTTTAATACCTTTATGAATATAATATCCAGTATGATATTTGAAACTGCCGAAATGATCATGGCCACCATAGCATGGCGGGATTTGTCTTCGGCACGTATAACGTTGTTCCCGGTCATACAGAATGCCTGAAAAGGTACGGCAAAAAGTATGGGTAAAAAGAATTCTTTAGCCGGTGCCATAATATCACCGTTGGCTCCAAAGGCAAAAAGTACCTCTTCACTAAAAAAAAGTCCTATGATTACAAATAACGATGCAATCCCAAAGGTCATCATGATTTGATGAGCAAAGGTATTAAGAGCTTTTTCGCGGTTGCCCTTACCCAATGCCCGGGATAGTACTGAACTACCCCCTATACCGATAGCCATACCCATGGAGGATATGAAAAAGGTAATGGGCATAACAACCGAGAGGGCTGCTATGGCCAGAGCACCTATCCAACGGCCTACGAATATGGTGTCAATAAGGACATTAACTGTCATGAACAGGATGCCTATGGAAGCAGGAACCGACTGTTTGAAAAGCAGTTGCTTAATGCCCTTATTGGCTAAATCCGTAGAGGTTATAGACATTATACCACAGGTTTTTCTGCGTTAGCCCACTCGTTTATCCAGTTTGCCACCACATCAACCCATTCATTATTATCATTAAGGCAAGGAATAGCATGGAAGTTTTCACCTCCGTGCTCTTTAAAGTCTTCGTTGGCACGCATGGCAATTTCTTCCAGTGTTTCAAGGCAGTCTGCCACAAAAGCAGGGGTAACCACGGCAAGGTTTTTAATCCCTTTTGCCGGCATGTTGTTTATTTCGACATCGGTATAAGGTTCAAGCCATTTGTCGCCCGCCAGCCTTGACTGGAAAGTAAGCGAATATTTATCTTCAGGGATACCCAGTTGTTCCACTACCAGTCTGGTGGTTTCATAACACTGGTGGCGGTAGCAGGATTTATGTGCTGCCGACGGTGTTGTGCAACAGGTATCGTTTATTTTACAATGTGATTTGGTCACATCGGTTTTTCTTATGTGGCGTTCCGGTATACCGTGGTAAGAGAACAGCAGGTGGTCATAATCAAAACCTTCCAGAGAGCTTTTAATGGAGTTTGCCAATACTTTAATATAGTCGGGCTTATTGTAAAACGCAGGGACATCGGTAAATGTCATTTGCGGGAATTTCTTTTTGCGAATTTCTTCTGCTAAGACTAAAATAGTAAGGGTAGAAGCCATGGCATATTGCGGGTAAAGCGGGAAAAGAAGTACTTCGGTCACACCCTGATCTGCCAGTTGCTGTAATCCGGTTTCTATAGATGGTTTACCATAACGCATAGCCAGTGCTACAGGGAGTTCGGTTTTTTGTACCACTTTTTTGTGCATCCTTTCAGAAAGCACGATAAGCGGAGACCCTTCGTCCCACCATATTTTTTTGTAGGCTTCTGCCGAATCTTCCGGCCTTTTTCTTAAAATGATACCTCTAACTAAAAGAGCTCTTAGTAAAAAAGGAACATCTATAACATACTTGTCCATAAGGAACTGATCCAGATAGGGCTTCACGTCTTTTGGTTCCGGACTGTCCGGAGATCCAAGGTTAACTAACAATACACCTTTCATGTTTATCTTACTGTTGTTGTTTTTAGTGTTTGTCCGGCAAAGGTCATCAAAAACCATGCTCGGAATATCAAAAATCTTATTTTTAACGAATGTTGAATGTTTATGATTTAACGGATTTACTGCAATTTTATCAAAAACATTAAAATCAGATGCTTTCTTCTAATAATTAGTTTCTATCCGTTTATAAAAAGAAATTAGGCATTAGGGTTTATAGACATCAGGTATTTTTTAGGAGTAGTACCAAATTTCTTTTTAAAGGCAGCAATAAAATGGCTGGCGGTACTATAGCCTATTCTTAACCCTACCTCGTTTACATTATAGGTGCCGCTGTCCAGCAGTTTTCGGGCATACTCCATTTTATAGTCAAACAAAAAGCTGTATACACTGTCGCCATAAATTTGCTTAAAGCCCATTTTAAGCTTTTTCAGGTTAATACCTACCTGATCTGCCAGCTCCTGTAGCCCAGGTGGCTCGGCCATATTAGCGATAACAATATCTTTGGCTTTCCGTATTTTTATTACGTTGTCCTCGTCTACCAAAAACGGACACTGTTCTGTATTGGCGTCTTCATTACGGTTAAAATACAGGCTAAGCAGCTCGTATACCTTTCCTTTAAAGTACAGTTTCCTTATGGACTGATGCAGGTTAAAGTTAAACAGCTGATTTAGCGCAATGGCCATAGACGGGTTAATTTTATCGTCCTTATAGTATTTTTTGTCAATGTTCTCAGAACTAAGGAACGGAATATAGTCGGCCTCTTCCGAGAAAAAACTGTGAAATTTTTTGATAGAGATAAGTACCGATATTACCCACGAATGCGGAGCAATTTCAAGGTGTACCGGGAGTTCCTTTTGCGGATTGTATAGAAAAAGAGATACCTCTTCCCTTAGGTCTAAGGCATAACGCCCCTGGTTGAATATAAACTTGGCCCTGCCTTTTAGTCCAAAGTGAAACTGTATAAGATCGGTATTTACATCTCTTTCAAAATGAGAGGTTTCGTTACTGTCGTTCTGGAAACGCAGTACAAAAAAATCATCCTCAATTTTAATTTCCTCGTGAGAACCCATAGCGATATTTTTTTAGCGGGATTTTTTAAAATATAAAATCCTTTTATTTAGAATTGTTCTAAACTGTATTTTCGCAAAACATTGATTTCATTGCAAATTTAGGGTATTTAAGCATTAAAAATGCATTTTGAGTTAAAATATCCCACAGCGATACAAAAAGAACTTTGAGCGTTATTTTTTAATAAGCCTTAATGATAATTTTGTGATACTTTTAGGAAAGTGAGTACTATGGAGAATAATAACTTATCGAGGCACCTATACTTTTATGCGATAGGATTGAGCTACAAAAAGGCGGATGCCGAGATTAGGGGTAAGTTTAGCCTGAGCAATGAAGCAAAGACTGACGTACTTGAGCAGGCTAAAAATGAAGGGATAAGCAGCCTTGTTGTAATATCTACCTGTAACAGGACAGAGATATACGGGTTTGCGCAGCACCCGTTCCAGTTAATCAAATTACTTTGCGATAACAGTCAGGGTTCTGTAGAGGAATTCCAGCAGGTAGCTTTTGTTTTTAAAGGCAAGGAAGCCATCAATCATATTTTTAGGGTAGGTACCGGGCTTGACAGCCAGATACTGGGTGACTTTGAAATTATAAGCCAGCTTAAAAGCGGTTTTGTGGAATCTAAATCAAAAGGACTTGCCAATGCCTTTATGGAAAGGCTGGTAAACAGTGTTATACAGGCAAGTAAGAAAATAAAGAATGAAACTGAGCTTAGCTCTGGAGCCACTTCGGTTTCTTTTGCATCGGTTCAGTACATTATGAATAATGTGCAGGATGTTTCCAATAAGAACATACTGCTTTTCGGTACCGGAAAAATAGGCCGAAATACCTGCGAGAATCTTGTTAAGCATACCAAAAATGAACATATCGTTTTAATTAACAGGACTAAGGAAAAGGCAGAAAAGATTGCCGGTAAATTTAATCTTGTGGTGAAGGACTATGATGTGCTTCCGCTGGAAGTGCCAAAGGCCGATGTACTTGTTGTGGCTACAGGAGCACCTGTGCCAACCATAGATAAAGATATACTGGTATTAAATAAACCGCTTTTAATACTTGATTTATCCATCCCTAAAAATGTTCATGATAATGTAAGGGAACTGGATAATGTCACTGTTGTGCATCTTGATGACCTTTCTAAAATTACCGATGATACGCTGGAGAAAAGGAAAAGACACATTCCTGCTGCCGAATTAATCATTGAGGAAATTAAGGATGAATTCATCAGTTGGATGAATGCCAGGAAGTTTGCTCCTACCATTCATGCCCTTAAAGAAAAGCTTAACTCAATAAAAGAGACCGAACTTAGCTTTCAACGCAAAAAAATAAGTAATTTTGATGAGGAACAGGCTGAGATAATCAGCAAACGATTAATTCATAAAATTACAACACATTTTGCCAATCACTTAAAAGACAATGATACCATGGTAGATGAGAGCATCGAGTGGATAGAGAAAGTCTTTAAGATTGAAAATACTTCGAAATGAACAAAGCCATCAGAATAGGCACAAGAGATAGTGAGCTTGCCCTTTGGCAGGCTCATACTGTAGAAAAGAAGCTGAATGATTTAGGATATGCTACCGAGATTGTAGCAGTAAAATCAGAAGGCGACGTTGTTTTAGATATTCCCCTTTACGAGTTTGGAATAACAGGTATATTTACCAAAACCCTTGATATCGCTATGATAAAAGGACAGGTGGATATTGCCGTGCACTCCATGAAAGATGTGCCTACAGCCTTGCCAAAAGGTATAGTACAGGCTGCTGTTTTAGAGCGTGCCAATGTGCGTGATATACTGGTACATAAAGGGAACCTTGATTTTTTATACGATGCGGGTACTATTGCTACGGGCAGCCTTCGCAGGCAGGCACAATGGCTTAACAGGCACCCTAACCACAAGGTGAATGATTTGCGTGGTAACGTGAATACAAGACTTAGAAAACTTAGTGAGAACGACTGGAACGGTGCTGTATTTGCAAGTGCCGGACTGGAGCGTATAAATCTGCTTCCTGAAAACCACTTGGTGCTGGACTGGATGATACCTGCCCCGGCGCAGGGAGCCATGCTTGTTGTGGCTATGGAGGAAGATACCTATACAAGGGAAGCGTTGGCAAAACTAAACGATAATAAAACCGAAGTGGCTACCCACATAGAACGTCAGTTTTTAAAGAAACTGGAAGGGGGCTGTACGGCACCTATTGGTGCACTGGCTACTATTGAAGATAATGAGATTCGCTTTGAAGGCGTGTTGCTCTCTATAGACGGGAAGCAGAAAATACACGTTGAGAAAGCTATGGCGGTCTCGGGAGACTTTAGTAACTTTGGTAATGACTGTGCTGAAGAAGTGCTTGCGAATGGAGGAAAGGAATTAATGGCGGAGATACGCGAAAAACTTAAAAAATAGGCAATGGCTAGAAACCTGTCATATACATTATCAAAAATATACGGTTTTATTGACATCCTTTTAATAGTCTTCCTGATTTTTGATTTTGGCTATGAGAATATCATAACAGACTGGCTTAATCATAAAACACTTTATTTAACCTTTTTGGTATTGCTCCTTATAGGGTTTAATATGCTCAGGATTAAGCATGCCTACAAACCGGGCAGGCGTAAAATGTTTAAGGCCAATATGCTGGTGCTTGTAGTTACTTTTATACTGGCCTCGATAGCTTTTATAACCGGTGACGAGTACGGGCGGCTTAATGATGTAAACTTTATACTCGATACGGGCCTTATACTTTACTTCTTTTTAAGGCTTACTAATCTTATACGTAAGTTATACGACATTTACTATAACCCTACTATTTTGTTTGTGGGGAGTTTTGCCATTGTAGGGCTTATAGGAGCTTTTTTATTAATGCTGCCTAATGCCACAACAAACGGCATAACCTTTACCGATGCCTTTTTTACCTCAATTAGTGCGGTGTGTGTTACCGGTTTGGTAGTGCTTGACACGGCTAAAGATTTTACCTTTATGGGTAAAACGGTAATACTGGTTCTTATCCAGGTGGGCGGTATAGGGATGCTTACCTTTACCTCTTTCTTTGCTTACTTTTTTAAGCAGAGTTCCTCATTTAGGGAAGGGATGAACGTAAGTAGTTTTGTGGAAAGCGAAGGGCTTCATGATGTAATGCGCCTGGCTATGCGTGTGGTAGTATTTACCCTTAGTATAGAGATAGTGGGCGCCTTTTTTATTTACTACAGTATTAATGATGTTGCCGAGATAAAGAACAAGTTTTTCTTCTCGCTGTTTCATTCTATTTCGGCTTTTTGTAATGCAGGATTCTCTACGCTTTCCAGCGGACTGAACGATACAGCACTACAGGAGGCATACCAGTTCCAGTGGATTATAATGCATCTTATTATACTTGGCGGACTGGGTTATAATATAGTATTCAACTTTTTGCGCTATATAAAGCGATTTGTAATGAGTATGGTGGCAAACAGGAGAATGTATACCACAGTGAGGGTTATTACATTAAACTCCAAAATAGTGGTGATTACCACAGCTATACTGTTAACGGGAGGTACGCTGTTTTTCTTTTTTGCGGAGAAAGGGCATTTGTTCCAAAACGAATCGTTTTACGGTAAGGTTACATCGGCGGCGTTTACCTCGGTTACTGCCAGGACTGCCGGATTCAATACTTTTGATTTTGCCGATCTTTCAATGCCGGCCATCCTTTTTGTTATCTTCCTAATGTGGATTGGTGCCTCACCTGGATCTACCGGAGGAGGTATAAAAACCAGTACCTTTGCACTGGCTACACTAAATATAGTGGCTATTGCAAAAGGTAAGGAACACATTGAATTAAGAGGCCGAAAAATAAACAATCAGTCGGTTAAACGTGCTTTTGCCATTATATGTATTTCGCTAATGGTAATAGGTTTGGGTATTTTAATGATACTGTTTTTTGAGAAAGATTTTACCCTTATACAAATAGCATTCGAAACGTTCTCGGCCTTTAGTACCGTTGGGCTTAGCCTGGGTATTACGGCAGGGCTTAGTGTAGGCAGTAAATATGTTTTAATATGTGTAATGTTCTTTGGTAGGATAGGTTTACTCAACCTTTTAATAGGTATGATGAAACGACTGCATACGCAAAACTATAACTACCCTGAAGAGAACATTTTAATTAACTAAAATAAAAGAATATGAAGATTATCATCTTTGGATTGGGAAATTTCGGGATGTCACTGGCGGTAAACCTGACAGAGACCGGAAATGAGGTTATTGGGATTGATAATAAGATGGATAAGGTAAATATCGTTAAGGATAAGATTTCGCATGCCATATGTATGGATGCTACTAACGAGCAGGCCTACAAGGCTCTTCCTATAAAGGATGCCGATATTGCCGTTATCGCCATTGGTGAGAACGAGGGAGCAGCCATTATTGCGACAGCGGTAGTTAAAAAGCTTACCAATGCAAAAATCATTGGGCGTTCGTTATCTCCTATTCACGATACGGTACTTAATGCAATGGGAATTGAGAATATTATTCACCCGGAGCAGGATTTTGCCGATAGGCTGGCCAAGAAAATAAACCTTAAGGGGATAGTGGATAACTTTAATATCGATAAAAACTATTCGATATCTGAACTTAAGGCAGGGCCTGAATTTGCCGGGAAAACACTGGAGGAATTAAACTTTCAGGAAAAGTTTACTCTTAGGGTTATTACTATATTAAGGAGAAAAGTAAGAAAAACCATTTTGGGCACTACAAACTTCGTACAGCAGTCGGAAGGATTTGTAGACAAGAATACGGTTATAGAAGAAGGTGATATACTTGTGGTATTTGGCCTTAATAAAGATGTGGGCAAATTTTGCAGCCGCAGGTAAAACAGTAAAGGTTTGGAAGGCGGTATTCGTATATTATCCACTAAAAAACTGCAGGGAAACCACAGGCAGTACCTGCTTAATGCAGGGCTTAGTGTTTTGGAAGCCGATTTTATCACTACGGTAAACAAACCGTTTGAACTGGGTGATATACCCCATAACCTGATTTTTACGAGTCAGAATGCATTTAAAAGTTTCCTGCTTAACGGTAGGAGTACACAATATAAGGGGAGCAGTATTTTTTGTGTGGGAACCAAAACGGCCGAGCTTGTAAAACAGCATGGATATACCGTTGAGGTTTGTGCCGATTATGCCAAAGACCTTTCTCAAATAATACTACAACAGTATAAGGAAAGGGATTTTGTATTCTTTTCGGGTAACCTAAGGCAGGATACCTTACCAATGGCCCTTAAAGGAGCGGGTATAAGGCTTACCGAAATACAGGCGTATGAAACGGCATTAACGCCACATAAAATAAATGCCGAACTGAACGGAGTACTGTTTTTCAGTCCGTCGGGGATTGAGAGCTTCCTTCAGGAAAACGAAATAAGCAATACCGTTTGCTTTTGCATAGGGACAACCACCGCAAAGGCTTTACAGGGAATAACAAAAAATATAGTGGTCGCAAACCACCCATCGGTGGAAAATGTGATTATACAATGTATTAATTATTATAAAGATAATCCTGCAAAGTTTTAAAAACCTTGTGAGAGGAGAAGTAATAAACAGAAGAAATGATCAAGAACGACTTATTTTTAAAAGCGCTACGCAACGAAACAGTAGAAAGGCCACCGGTATGGATGATGCGCCAGGCAGGAAGATATTTACCTGAGTTTCGTGCACTAAGGGACAAATATGACTTTTTTACCCGTTGCCAGACACCGGAACTTGCAGCCGAAATCACGGTTCAGCCAATACGTATCGTTAAGCCGGATGCAGCCATTTTATTTTCTGATATCCTTGTGGTACCACAGGCTATGGGTATTGAGGTGCTTATGAAAGAGAATGTAGGTCCGTTTTTACCAAACCCTATACGTACAGTACAGGATGTGGAGAAGGTGCGCATACCTGATATTCATGAGTCACTTGGTTATGTAATGGATGCTATTAAGCTTACCAAAGAGATGCTTAATGATGAGGTGCCGTTAATAGGTTTTGCGGGATCACCATGGACAATTTTCTGTTATGCAGTAGAGGGTAAAGGCTCTAAAAGCTTTGATACGGCAAAAGGATTTTGTTTCTCTCAGCCGGAAGCTGCCCATGCACTGCTTCAAAAAATAACCGATACTACCATAGCTTACCTTAAAGAAAAGGTAAAAGCAGGTGTAAATGCCGTACAGGTGTTTGACAGCTGGGGAGGTATGCTTTCTCCGGTAGATTATCAGGAATTCTCCTGGAAATACATTAACCAGATTGTTGAGGCCCTGGCTCCCGAAACCCACGTTATTGTGTTTGGTAAAGGCTGCTGGTTTGCCCTTAACGAAATGGGACAAAGTAAGGCTTCGGCACTTGGTGTAGACTGGACCTGTTCGGCACGTAATGCACGTTACCTTTCGGGCGGACAGATAACACTACAGGGTAACTTCGACCCTTCACGATTACTATCACCTATACCAACCATTAAGAAAATGGTACACCAAATGATTGATGAGTTTGGTAAGGACAATTATATCGTTAACCTTGGTCATGGTATATTACCAAATATTCCGGTAGATCATGCTAAGGCATTTATCGACGCAGTAAAAGAATATCGTTAATAGTAGTATTCAGGAACAGTAGCAGGCTTTATGGCAGGCTACTGTACACTGATTACGAAACACACAATGTTATGCCGCTTAGTTTAGGTTTAAGGGACGAAGACAACGAAAGGATAAACAATCAGCTTAAAAAACTGATTTCCCTTGTTTTTGTGCCCGACGGATGGAGTGATGATGATATAGATACCCAGCTTGAAGGGATAGGTTTATCATTGCAAAAACTTAAAGCCATTACTCCGGACGCGCTTAATAACCATTTGGCAAAGGCTGGTACAGACTGGCAGAATATGGAGCTTTTTGCCGACTTCCTGGCAAAACTTTCTGAAAAGGAAAACTACAGCGAACTAAAACAAAAGGCTGTATCTTTATATAGTTACATACAATCAGGGAGCAAAGTTTTTTCTTTTGATATAGCAAACAAAATATCCCGGTTAAAATAGCAGGCCATGGAAACCGTAAGCTGGAGAACAGACCGTATAGCACAAATACTTCCGCAGGAGTTTTTCAAACTTGTGGACAGGAACAGGGAGCACATACGCAAAACGTTTCCGGTTACGGCTTTTGCCAATTCTGACCTTGAGAAAACCGAACAGTTCCTTACACAGGCACTGGAAACCGAACAGAAAAAAGAAGGTTATTACTTTTATCTGCGCAGTCCGCTTACCACAAAACTTATAGGTTATGTGGTGATTAAAAACATTTCTGTAAGGACAAGTAAATGCGAACTGGCCTATTTTATAGATATGGATTATGAGGGCAAAGGGATAACAACAAAAGCGGTTGCTAATGCTGTTGATTTCTGTTTTACGGAAATAGGGATGAATAAGGTTTTTATATGTACCTCTCCGGTAAACAAAGGTAGCCAACGTGTTGCCGAAAAAAACGGGTTTGTGAAGGAAGGTGTACTTAGGCAGGAGTTTAGGAACGGATACGGCGAGTTTGAAGATATTATATATTACGGGCTGTTAAAATCAGAACATTACAATACAAATGAAAGATAAATTTTACCAATACATACAGGATTTACAGGATACCATAACATCAAAGCTGGAAGCGGTAGATGGCAAAGCAAAATTCAGGCAGGATCTTTGGGAACGTCCTGAAGGCGGTGGCGGTCGTACACGTGTTATAGAAAACGGTAATGTGTTTGAAAAGGGAGGGGTAAACATCTCTGCCGTACATGGTCCATTACCTAAGGCAATGCAGACTTATTTTAATGTAGGTGATGTTGATTTTTTTGCCTGCGGACTTAGTCTTGTAATACACCCTAAAAATCCGTTTGTACCTACAGTGCATGCCAACTGGAGGTATTTTGAAATGTATGATAAACAGGGTAACCTGGTAAACAGCTGGTTTGGCGGTGGTCAGGATTTAACGCCTTATTACCTTTTTGAGGAAGATGCAAAACACTTCCATCAAACCTGTAAAACAGCATGTGATAAGCATAATCCGGAATTTTATACTAAATTTAAGCAACAGTGTGACGATTATTTCTGGAATGCACACCGCAATGAGGCGCGTGGTATAGGCGGACTGTTTTTTGATCACTGTAAAGCTACCGATAGCTTTAGTATGGAAAACTGGTATGACTTTGTGACTGAAGTAGGTAACAGTTTTCTTGAGGCTTATGTGCCTATCGTTGAAAGAAGAAAAGACACTGAATATACAGAAGAGAACAGGACATGGCAGGAAATACGCCGTGGACGTTATGTGGAATTTAACCTGGTACATGACAAGGGTA
The DNA here is from genome assembly GCF_046000485.1 of Flavobacterium rhizophilum. Lineage (NCBI taxonomy): Bacteria > Pseudomonadati > Bacteroidota > Flavobacteriia > Flavobacteriales > Flavobacteriaceae > Flavobacterium > Flavobacterium rhizophilum. Next base: position 137,240 of record NZ_JBELQB010000006.1, on the reverse strand, counting down.
CACTTTTCGGGCTTAAAACCAATGGTAGGATAGAGAGTATCCTTATGAGTTTACCGCCACATGTACAATGGGTATACGACCACCATCCTGAAGAGGGGAGTGAGGAAGAGAAACTGATAAAAGTATTAATGAAACCGGTTAATTGGGTATAAAAGGATTCATAGGGGTGATATTGCTGACAGGCTCGGGTTGCTTTGCACAAACCGACAGTATTACCAATGCCTATATCCAAAAATTTCCTGATAAGTTATCGGTACAATTGTTTACGCTCAATACCTCAAATCAGTTTACTCTTGATTATGAGGAGATAGGTACAACCATAAATATGGTTCCTAATGAAAGAAGGACACTGGGCGTATCGGTACAGTACGATTTTATATCGTTTAATTTGGGGTTTGCCCCTAAGTTCTTTGCAGAGAATAAGGATAACAGGGATTCTAAGATGACTTCATTCGGGCTTAACCTGTTTCTAGGGAAGTGGATGCAGCATTTTGACCTGTATTATCAAAAAGGTATTTCGCTGGAGGTAGATAATTATGAAAGCGTATACCTATCGGGATTAAAAACCATAAAATTTGGCGGAAGTACAAGTTACGTGTTTAACGATAATTTTTCTTTCCGCGCACTGGCTTTTCAAAACGAAAGACAGCTTAAGAGTACAGGGAGTTTTGCGCCGTCACTAAGTTATTATTACACCGAGTTTAACGGAAAGAAAGAACCACAACTGGGAGGTAAAAGCTATTTTCTGGATGTGGCACTATCTCCGGCTTACAATTACAATTGGGTAGTGGCAAAAAACATACTTATCGCCGGAGGCCTGTCGGTAGGTGCCGGGGTTACGTACACTAGAGACGGTAGTATTAGCGATACCGATTTTTTGACACAGGCAGGTTTAACACTGTCACTGGGGTATAACTCAGATACCTTTTATGGAGGGGTTTATGCTAAAGTTTTAGCATCTAACCATAATGCCGATACGGCTGTAAATATGAATGATACTATTGCTTACGGTACGGTGTTTTTTGGTTACAGGTTTGATCCGCCAAGATTCCTGAAGGAAAAGACAGAAGAGATAAAAGAGAAAATAAAAATTTAAATATTATAAATACATGTTCCCTATACACAGAAACAGGAGATTAAGAACAACCGAAGCCATGCGTGCGCTGGTAAGGGAAACGGTTCTTACACCAAACGATTTTATGTTCCCTATGTTCATTGCCGAAGGGCAAAATGTGGAAATTCCTATACCGTCTATGCCGGGTATTTTCCGTCGTTCCATAGATCTAACGGTTATGGAAGTAAAAGAACTTTGGAGTCTTGGAGTAAAGGCAGTGAATATTTATGTAAAGGTTAGCGATAACCTTAAAGATAATACCGGTAAGGAAGCCTGGAACCCTGACGGATTGATGCAGCAGGCCATTAAAGCCATTAAAGATGCTGTGCCGGGTATGGTAGTAATGCCCGATGTGGCTCTTGACCCATATTCTATATACGGTCACGACGGTATTGTTGAAAACGGAGAAATACTTAATGATCCTACCGTTGATGCGCTTACCCGAATGAGTTTAAGCCATGCCGATGCAGGTGCTGATTTTGTGGCGCCAAGTGATATGATGGACGGTCGTGTGCTGGCTATCCGTAAGGCGTTAGAAGAAAATGGTCATCACAATGTGGGTATCATGAGTTACAGTGCTAAATATGCCTCATCATTCTACGGGCCGTTTAGGGATGCGCTTGACTCTGCTCCCGGGTTTGGGGATAAGAAAACCTACCAAATGGATTATGCCAACCGTATTGAGGCCATTAAGGAAGCATTACATGATGTGGAAGAAGGTGCTGATATTGTAATGGTAAAACCGGGTATCGCTTACCTTGATATTGTACGTGAGGTTAAAAATGCGGTACATGTTCCGGTGTCGGTATATCAGGTTTCAGGAGAGTATGCCATGATTAAGGCTGCTGCCGAAAAAGGCTGGCTGGATCACGATAGGATAATGCTGGAGCAGCTGCATTGTATTAAGCGTGCAGGTGCCGATATTATTTCGACTTATTTTGCCAAGGAAGCCGCTATACTTTTAAACAAATAATATTGTATTGCCTCATCGCCACCCGTTGAGGCATATTTTTATATCATGAAAAAATTACTACTACTGCTATTAACTGTTTCGCTCTTTTCATGCAAACAGGAAGAGAAAAAAGAAACTATTGTTACTACTAAATCATCTGATGAAGGTGCAGAGGCTGCGGGTATATCCCAAGATCCTTCTGTTGCTTTAGGGCGTGATATTTTTAACGGCAAGGGGAATTGTTTTTCCTGCCACAAACCCGATAAAAAGGTTATTGGACCAAGCATAGCTCAAATAGCGCAGATATATAAGGAGAAAAACGGAGATATTGTTCAGTTTCTAAAGGGAAAAGGTGAGCCATTGGTAGATCCGTCACAATATGAGGTAATGAAAACCAACTTTTTAATTACCAAAAACTTTTCAGACAAAGAGCTGAAAGCGCTGGAAGATTATATGTACAGCATTATAGAAAAATAATACAGGTATTGGTGTTCGGTAATTGCTGTGCCGGTTATCGGACACTTAATACTATTCGGGAGCTACCAGTTTAAAGCCTATTCTTGGTATGTTCTCTATACGGATGCTTTCGTCTTCACGGAAGATTTTTCTTAATCGGGAAATAAACACATCCATACTACGCCCCATAAAATAATCGTCGGTACCCCAAAGTGACTTGAGTATTACTTCGCGTTTCAGTATCGTGTTCTTATGTTCTATAAATAGTTTTAAGAGAGCCGATTCCCTTTCGGTTAGCATTATGGTTTCTTTCCCTTTGGTCAGGGCATAATTTTCAGGATCAAATAAAAAAGCACCTATGGTATGGGTAATATTTTTTGCAGCCACATGCTTTTGGCTACGTTGCAAAAACACTTCAATTTTTAAGATAAGCTCCTCAATACTGTAAGGCTTTACAAGATAATCGTCGGCTCCCAGTTTAAGCCCTTTAATGCGGTCTTCTTTAAGGGTTTTTGCCGAAAGGAAAATAATAGGTATTTCCACATCCAGTTCGCGTATTGCCGCAGCGAGATCAAACCCGTCCATTCCCGGTAACATAATATCCAGTACACACAGGTCGAAAGCATTTTTCTTAAAAGCTTCAAAAGCCTCATTTCCGTTAGAGAAGTGTACCACCTCATAGTGCTGTTCCAAATTATCTGATGTGAGGAAAGCCAGAGTGTTATCGTCTTCTACGTAGAGTATTTTTTTCCTGCTCATAGTATGCACTTTTTAGGTATGGCAATGGTTACGGTAATACCTTTATCGGGGTTATTTATTATGCTGATTTTCCATTTATGAAGATCGCATATTTTTTTTACATAAAATAATCCGAGACCGAAGCCTTCAACCTCCTCTTTGTTTTCACGCGGTACACGGTAAAATCGGTCAAAAACATAATCCAAATGGCTTTTAGGAATACCCGGGCCGTTATCGGTAAATCGTATTTCCAGTTTTTTAGGTGTTTCCACAAGGTTAATATTTACCTGCGTACTTCCGTTAGGGCCATATTTTACGGCATTCTCCACTATATTAAAAGCTATATTATAAAAGTGGAACTCATCGGCATATATGCTGTAATCGTCCTTGATACTGTTAAGGTTTATGGTAGCATGATTGTATTTAAGCAGGGCATTATCTTTAACCAGCTGTAGAGAGTCCATAATATTGAATTCCTTTTTATGGATACCGCGGTGCATCCCGTCAGACTTAGCTACGTTCAATACCTTCTCCACATGTTGGTTGAGCTTGTTGCTTTGTTCAATAACAATGTCTAAATATTTATTGAGCTTTGGGTTGGCTTCTATTTCCGGTTGTTTTACCGCATAGTTTGAAGCAATGAGTATGGACGACAAAGGTGTTTTGAACTCATGTGTCATATTATTGATAAAATCTTTTTGGAGTTCGCTGTATTTTTTCTGCTTCAGCATAAGGAATACTGAATATACATAAATAACCAGCACCAGGAACAGTACCCCGGTGTATATCCAGTACTGCTGTAATGACGAAATATAACTGTATTTAAGATCGGGGAAACGCACGGCAAAGTAATATACCAGTCCTTCTTTTTTGGTAAAGCAGTTTTCACACTTCTTTTCATTTTTGACCGAAGTTCCGTTGTCTGTAATATATTTTCCATACACCATCTCGTCTGACGCGCAGTCGTAAATGGCATATTCATAATCCATGTCCAACTTTACCTTCTGGAATTCCAGATTAAGATAGTATTCAAGGATAGGAGCCTCAAAGGCATCGTCTACGTTTACCACATAATAATCTTCCGATACTTTTTTAATAGGCGAAGCAGCAGGCAGGTCGCTGTTATTGTCGCGGTATATTTTATTTACCACATCCTGCAGGGCAAAGTGTATTTTTTCGCCAACTTCCTTTTTTTCAAAAGTATAGGCCTGGTTTAACATGAGCAGTTGCATGATTAGCACACCGCCTATGGCTATAAACCCTATAAATACGACTATATTTAGTTTACTGAATTTCAAAATACCCATTTTATCAGGTCGATATTACTGTAAAAAACGCTACTGTACAACACGTTAACATGTTATTAACAAGAGTTTGAAGCTGATTAACAAATTTGTGGATTTTAGTAAATATATTTGTGATGTTACAAAGCGAAAAACAGTATTAACCAAATTTAATAATTCAAATTATGAAAACATTAAAACTTTCATTATTTGCAGTGGTAGGAGCGTTATTTTTTGTTTCTAACTCAGCAAATGCTCAAACAGCGACTGCTAAAAAAGTGACGAACCTTACAGAAGCTAAAACTTCTGAGCCATCAAAAATAACATGGACTGAAGACGTATTCAACTTTGGTGAGGTAGAAAAAGGTCATCCTGCATCTCACGAGTTTACATTTAAAAACACTACAGATCAGACTATATTAATCACTCACGTAAAAGCATCTTGCGGATGTACTGCTACTAACTATACTAAAACTCCTATCAAACCGGGAGAAACAGGTAGCGTAACTGCAACTTACAATGCAGCTAATCCGGGTAACTTTACTAAAACTATTACAGTTACCACTAACGATAGCGATGTGAAAAAAGTACTTACGATTAAAGGTAAAGTTGTTGCTCAGCAATAACTAAGTTTTCATAGCAATTCGATAAGAAACCATCAGGCAACTGGTGGTTTTTTTTATTTCATAATGTAAAGTTTATTTTACATTATGAAAAATTTGTTTTACATTTGACTTCTAACTTTAAATCAATCAATATGAAAACGAACTATTTATTCCCGTACAGGTTAAAAAAGATTAGTGGTGTTATTTTTCTGATTTCCTTTATAGTATTAACACTGCTGTATTTTTTAGATGGTTTTGAAAAGTTTCCTATAAAGGCAAAGGTTTTTGCTATAGTTGCAGACTATGCTATGTTGGGTGAAACAAAAAGGTTTGGGTGGATAGAAGATTCTGTTACCGATGAAATACTTGTTATACTTACAATCGTATTTGGTATAATATTCGCCTTTTCTAAAGAGAAATATGAAGACGAAATGGTGGCATCAGTACGCTTGCATAGTTTGGTATGGGCTACAATAATCAACTATATTCTTATTGTATTGAGCTATATGTTTATTTACGGAATGCCATTTCTAACGGTAATGAGTGCTATTATGTTCTCACAGCTTCTTATCTTTATCATCCTGTTTCGCTACAATATTTACAAACTTAACAAGGCAGGGACAGATGAAGAATAACATAAAAGTACAACGCGCCATATATAATTTTACACAACAGGATCTTGCCGATAAAATAGGTGTAAGCAGGCAAACTATTAATGCTATGGAAAAGGGCAAATATGTGCCTTCAACCGCATTGGCATTAAAACTGTCGCAGTTGTTTAAAATAAGTGTAAACGAAATATTTGAACTGGAAGCCGAAGATTAAGTCGGTATCTTTAACCCTGTAAAACATTCTTGTCATGGCAGAAGCATATATACAGTCGCCTCTTGGTATTACCCTTATAGAAGGGGACGGAGAGGGTGTGTCTAAAATTTCTGTTCTGGATGATAAGGATATTAAACAATCTCAAACCATACCGAAGGAACTGGAAGATGCAGCCCTGCAATTACAGGAATATTTTAACGGTAAGCGTACTGATTTTAGCTTTAAGCTCAATCCTCAAGGTACCGATTTCCAGAAAAAAGTATGGAATGCCCTGCTGGAAATACCTTTTGGTAAAACCACTTCCTATCAGGACCTTTCCATAAAATTGGGAGATGTAAAAGCTATAAGGGCAGTAGCAAGTGCTAATGGTAAAAATCCGTTATGGATTGTAGTGCCCTGCCACCGAGTTATAGGCAGTGACGGTTCGCTTACGGGTTATGCGGGCGGACTATGGCGCAAAAAATGGCTGTTGGAGCATGAAAACCCTGTAAAGCAACAGTCCCTTTTCTAACTCGGTTTTTTCTTAACACATTCCGCACATCGGTGTGGTGCTATGGTAGCAAAAATTATGTAAATTCGTAACCATAGTCATTAAAACCAACCCAATGAGATTTCTTAAAAAATTTATTATATGGCTTGTTGTAATCATTGCAGCCATAGTAGCATTACTATATATATTTAATGTAGACTATTTAATAAAAGCGGTAAGGGTAGTATACCTTAACGGTAAAACTACAGCCTTTTTGGACGACTACGAATACTTTGATAACCGTGTGGTGGAAAATGGCACAGGGCAGCCCTGGGCAACCCACACCGATTATAATAAAGTTTCTGCAACCGAAAGACTGGAGGATACCCACCAAAAACTGGGAACGATAGCCTACCTTATTATTAAAAATGACAGTATTTGGCATGAGAGTTATTATGACGGTTATGGTAAGGATTCCAAAACCAATTCATTCTCAATGGCAAAAAGTATTGTTTCGGCTGCGCTTTTCAAAGCTATTATGGAAGGAAAGATAAAAGGGGCCGACCAAAAAGTATCTGATTTTTATCCTGAATATAAAGAAGGTTATGCTGCCGAACTTACTGTGGGCGACCTTTCGTCTATGGCTACCGCTTTAGACTGGGGCGAGCAGTACAGCAGTCCGTTTTCGGTAACCACCCGTGCTTACTTTGATGATAATCTTCCGCAAACGGTACTTGATGTAAAAGTAACTGAAGAACCGGGTAAAGAATTTGTATATGTAAGCGGTGCAACCGAACTGCTGGCTATGGTGCTTACCAAAGCTACAGGACAAACACTCTCTGAATATGTGTCGGATAAATTCTGGAAACCTATGGGGGCCGAAAATCCTGCATTATGGCAACTTGACGAACCAGACGGAATTGAAAAGGCTTACTGCTGTTTTGCCAGTAACGCCCGTGACTTTGCCCGTTTTGGTAAACTGTTTTTACATGAAGGAAACTGGAACGGTAACCAGATTATCGATTCTGCTTACGTGAACAAAATGGTAACACCGCGTTTCCCGGAGTCGCCACAATATGGTTATGGCTGGTGGATAAACCAGTACCTAAACAAAAAAATGTATTACATGCGTGGGCATTTGGGGCAGTTTGTAATTGTGGTGCCACAGGATAATGTGATTATCGTGCGCCTGGGGCATACCAAAGGATTACAAACAGCACAGGACCCACATAGTAACGATTTTTATGTATATGTAGATGAGGCTTATAAAATGATGGGAATGCTTAAGCCTGATGAGGGTAAAGGCAATAGCCTGCAAATGACTATGGAAGAAGCTCAAAAGGAGGAATAATTTATGATAGAGAGGATAAACCTTGAAAATATACTTTTTTTAGATATTGAAACTGTTCCAGAGGAAAGGCATTTTGGTTTGCTGGACGAGGAAACACAATCGCTGTTTGAACAAAAAACGGCTTACCAGCGCAAGGACGAATATACTCCCGAGGAGTTTTATGACCGTGCAGGTATTTGGGCCGAGTTTGGTAAGATAGTCTGCCTTTCGGCAGGGTTCTTTACCTTTCGTGGCGACATAAGGCACTTTAGGGTTACCTCCTTTTTTGGGGAGGAAGCAAAGATATTAAAAGACTTCAGTAACCTGCTTAACAACCATTTCAGTCAGCCACAGCATATTATGTGTGGGCATAATGCCAAGGAATTTGATTTTCCTTTTATAGCCCGAAGGATGATAATAAACGGAATCACCATACCTAACAAACTGAATCTTTTTGGTAAAAAACCGTGGGAAGTACCACACCTGGATACCATGGAGTTGTGGAAGTTTGGTGATTATAAAAGTTTTACTTCGTTAAAACTACTTACCAAAGTACTGGGTATACCTTCTCCAAAAGGAGATATAGACGGCAGCCAAGTAGGTGAAGTATATTATATAGAAAAAGATATAGACCGTATTGTAACCTATTGTGAAAAGGATGTTATTGCGGTAGCGCAAATATTGTTGCGTTTCCGTCGTGAGGACCTTTTGATAGAAGAAGAAATAATACACGTTTAAAAGGTTACTTTTGTTACAAACCCATTTTTAGGAAACCTTTAATTTTACCACATGAGCGATAGCCTGCTAAATATAAACCATATAACAATTTCGGCTAGGAAAGAAGGACAATGGACACCCATTGTGCATGATAGTACCTTTACACTTGAGCAAAACGAGATACTGGGTATAGTGGGCGAATCCGGTAGTGGTAAGTCGGTCACCTCACTGGCGGTGATGGGCCTGCTGCCCAAAGGCATACTACAGGTAACGCAGGGAAGTATTGCTTTTGAGGGCAGGGATATCTCTCAGTTAACCACAAAGGAGATGAGAAGTGTTAGAGGTAATGATATTGCCATGATATTCCAGGAACCTATGAGTTCGCTTAACCCGTCCCTTAAATGCGGTTATCAGGTAGAAGAGATATTAAAGGAGCATACTTCACTCTCACAAAAGGAAATTAAGGCTACTGTGCTTTCCCTTTTTGAAAAGGTAAAACTCCCTAATCCCGGAAAGATATACAACCGTTATCCGCACGAAATTTCGGGAGGGCAAAAACAAAGGGTAATGATAGCTATGGCTATTGCCTGTAAGCCAAAAATACTTATTGCCGATGAACCTACAACGGCACTCGATGTTACCGTACAAAAGGAAATAATACTGCTACTTAAAGAACTGCAACAGGAAACCAAAATGAGTATCATATTCATTTCGCACGACCTGTCGCTGGTATCTGAAATTGCCAACAGGGTATTGGTAATGTACAAAGGCAATATTGTAGAACAGGGAGGAGTAACAGAAATATTTGAAAACCCAAAACATACCTATACCAAAGCCCTTATAAACTCAAGACCATCGCTGGATGTACGCCTTAAAAGACTGCCTACCATTCAGGATTACCTTGAGGGTACGGTTGATAAAACCGAGGTGACTCCGCAACAACGTAAGGAAGGGCACGAAAAACTATACAGTCAGCCACCTTTGCTTGAGGTAATTAATGTGGAAAAGGAATACGTGTCGTCAGCAGGAGTGTTTGGGCGGGATGTAAAATTTAAGGCAGTGAATGATGTGAGCTTTAAAATTTATGAAGGTGAAACACTGGGACTGGTAGGGGAGTCGGGTTGTGGTAAATCTACACTGGGCAATGCCATACTGCAACTGGATAAAGCCACTGCCGGAAGTATTTTATACAAAGGTCAGGATCTTACCAAACTTAGCATATCTGCCATAAGGGAACTCCGCAAGGAAATCCAGATTATATTTCAGGATCCGTATTCTTCCCTAAACCCGAGGATAACTGTGGGTAAAGCCATAATGGAACCTATGAAGGTGCACGGGCTGTATAAAAATGACAAGGAACGTAGGGAAAAAACTATAGAAATACTTAACAGGGTAGGACTGGGAGAAGAACATTTTAACCGTTATCCGCACGAGTTTTCGGGAGGGCAGCGTCAGCGTATAGGAATTGCGCGTACCATTGCCCTGCAACCCAAATTGATTGTTTGTGATGAATCGGTTTCAGCACTCGATATTTCGGTGCAGGCGCAGGTGCTTAACCTGCTTAATGAACTCAAGGAGAATTTCGGGTTTACCTATATATTTATTTCACACGACCTTGCAGTGGTTAAGTATATGAGCGACCAGGTACTGGTTATGAATAAGGGGGAGATTGAGGAAATGAATGAGGCCGATGCACTGTATGAACATCCTCAAAAGGAATACACTAAAAAGCTTATTGAAGCGATACCAAAAGGAAACTAATGATGACTACCGAATTTGACAGGAAGAAACACTGGGAAAATATATATACTACAAAACAGCTTAACGAGGTGAGCTGGTACCAGCCCAATCCCGAAACGGCTTTGGGGTATGTACAAAAATTTAACCTGTCTAAAGATGCTAAGATTATTGACATAGGTGGAGGCGACAGTTTTTTTGCCGATGCACTGTTGGGCTTGGGCTATAGTAATATTACGGTTTTGGATATTTCTGAAGCCTCATTGGAAAGAGCCAAAAACAGACTGGGTAAGAATGCCGGGAAAGTGAATTGGATAGCGTGTGACATTACCGAATTTACCCCTGCCGAAAAATATGATTTTTGGTTTGATCGTGCCGCTTTTCATTTTTTAACCAATGATAATGATGTTGCTAATTATATTAGCAATACTGTGAAAGCCATTGCAGATAATGGTATCGCTGTCATCGGGACTTTTTCGGAAAACGGACCTTTAAAATGCAGTGGTATTGAAATCAAGCAGTACTCTAAGGAAGGTTTGGCTTCACGTTTTGAGTCGTATTTTGATACTATAGAATGTATTAATCTGGATCATAAAACCCCGTTTGATACTGTACAGAATTTTACCTTTTGCAGTTTCAGGAGGAAATAAAAAAGCTATTTGAATTTCCCATTTCGAGAGTAATGGAATGGAGTCGAGACATGAGGCTGTAAGCCGAACTGATGAAATAAATCTAAATTTATCTGAGATTTCTCCTTTCGTCGAAATGACAAAGAGCTGCCTGAAAACAATTCAGGCAGCTCTTTGTTTATTTAATCTATTACCATTTCAGGAATATCTCCTTCAACAATCAGGGTTCCTTCGGTAGCATTTTTAATATCTTCAACAGTTACGCCAGGGGCACGTTCCAATAGTTTAAATCCTTCCGGCACTATTTCAAGAACAGCCAGTTCGGTAACTATTTTTTTTACGCAACCCACACCGGTTAACGGTAGCGAACATCTTTTTAATAGTTTAGATTCTCCTGCTTTATTTACATGCATCATGGCTACGATGATGTTTTCGGCAGAAGCTACTAAGTCCATGGCACCACCCATACCTTTTACCATTTTACCCGGAATTTTCCAGTTGGCAATATCTCCGTTCTCAGCCACTTCCATAGCTCCTAAAATTGTAAGGTCTACGTGCTGCCCGCGGATCATACCAAAACTCATTGCCGAATCAAAAAACGAGGCGCCCGGTAATGTGGTTATGGTTTGTTTACCTGCATTGATTACGTCGGCATCTTCCTCACCCTCATAAGGGAAAGGCCCCATGCCCAGTACACCATTCTCACTCTGGAATTCTACCGATATATCTTCCCTAACATAATTGGCAACCAAGGTTGGGATACCAATACCAAGGTTAACAAAATATCCGTCTTTAACTTCTTTTGCTATTCTTTTTGCGATTTGCTCTTTACCTAATGCCATGATTAATTACGTTTTCTGGTTGTACGTTGCTCAATTCTCTTCTCGTATTTTTCTCCTTTAAAAATACGCTTCACAAATATCCCAGGAATATGTATTTGGTTAGGGTCAAGTTCTCCTGCAGGAACCAGTTCTTCCACTTCGGCAACAGTTATTTTTGCTGCCCCTGCCATGCATGAGTTAAAGTTTCTGGCAGTACCTTTAAAAATAAGGTTACCTGCTTCATCACCTTTCCAGGCTTTTACTATAGCAAAATCAGCTTTATAAGCCTCTTCAAGAATATGCATTTTACCGTTAAACTCTCTCGCTTCTTTACCCTCAGCTACTTCGGTACCATATCCGGCAGGAGTATAGAATGCAGGGATACCTGCCTGTGCAGCACGGCATTTTTCTGCCAGTGTTCCCTGTGGTGTAAGTTCAACTTCAAGCTCGCCACTTAACATCTGTCTTTCAAACTCGGCATTCTCACCTACATAAGAAGAAATCATTTTTTTGATTTGCTTTTTCTGTAGTAAGAGTCCAAGGCCAAAATCGTCTACTCCGGCATTGTTTGAAATACAGGTTAGGTTAGTAGTGCCTCTTTTTACCAGTTCGGCAATACTGTTTTCAGGAATACCGCAAAGGCCAAAACCGCCCAGCATTATAGTCATCCCGTCTTTTATATCGCGTAAAGCTTCCTCAACGTTTTGTACTTTTTTATTAATCATACAATGTATTTTAGTTTTGAGGGATAAATATATAAAAAAACGCCCTCTTGAGGGGCGTTTTTTTATGAGATTTAGAATTCACTTAAATCTATTTGTTTTACTGCGGTGGAATCGACTTCTGTTTCTTTTTTCTCTTTGCAGTCCACATCTATTGTTAGATTATCAGGGCGTTCAAAGTCTTTATTCGATAGGGTAACGGTTTTATCGTTATAACATTTTTTCATGTATAAAGCCCATATTGGCAGTGCCATGGTAGCTCCCTGACCGTAAGTAATACTTCTAAAGTGAGCTGCACGGTCATCGTTACCTACCCAAACTCCGGTTGCTAAATCAGGTACCATACCGATAAACCAACCGTCCGACTGGTTTTGTGTTGTACCTGTTTTACCTGCAATAGGGTTAGGGAATTGGTATGGGTGACCGGTAACACGTTTATAATAAGGAAGAGTTGTTTTTCCTGTTCTTAATCTTGTACCCGAACCTCCACGTGTAACACCTTCCAGAAGTTTTACAACCGTATAGGCAATATCCTTATTAAACACTTCTACCGGTTTTGCTACCGGCTGGTAAAGTACCACTCCGTTTTTATCTTCTATACGTGTAATTACTATCGGTTTGATATATAATCCCTGGTTAGCAAAAGTACTGTAGGCAGCAACCATTTCGCTTACTGTAACATCTACAGCACCCAGTGCGATAGCAGGTTGTTCAGGTATGTTTGATGTAATGCCCAGACGGTGTGTAAGATCTACCACTGTTTTTGGGCCTACACGTTCCATAAGTTTTGCCGAAGCCGTATTTACAGAGTTTGCAAGTGCTTCACTATACGGAATCATACCTTTGTATTTACCGTCAGAGTTTCTTGGGCTCCAAGGCTGTTCAATACCAAACTTACCTTTTGGCATGGTATAAGGTGAGTCGTTAATAGAGTCACAAGGTGATATGTGCAACTGCTCTATAGCTGTGGCATATACAAAAGGCTTAAAGGTAGAACCTACCTGTCTTGCTCCCTGTGCCACGTGGTCGTACTGGAAGTATTTATAATCTATACCGCCTACCCATGCCATAACATGCCCGGTTTGTGGCCTCATAGACATCATACCGGTTTGCAGGAAGTTTTTGTAATACCTTATAGAGTCCATAGGAGTCATAATAGTATCTTTCTCGCCTTTCCATGTAAAAATCCTCATTTTGGTTTTTACATCAAATGACTTACGGACTTCTTCCTCGCTTTTACCATCTTCAGTCATTAGTCTCCAACGATCAGAGTTTTTCATAGCCCTGTTAAGAATTCTTTGCGTTTCTTCCTGAGATATGTTTCTGAAAGGTGCGTTTTTATTGTTTTTATTGTCAATAAAAAACTGCTCCTGCAGGTTAGAAAGGTGTTCGTGTACCGCTTGCTCAGCATACTTTTGCATGCGGGAGTCAATGGTTACGTATATTTTTAAACCGTCTTTATAAATGTTATATTCGGTACCGTCTTCTTTAGGGTTATCCTTCACCCATTTACCCATAAATTCCCTTAGATATTCACGGAAGTAAGTAGCAATACCTTCATTATGCGTTTCCGGGCTATAGTGAAGCTCAATTGGTTTAGCCTGTAATGCTTTTTTCTCCTCTTCGGTAATAAAATCGTTTTTCGCTAACTGATGGAAAACAATGTCTCTTCTGTATTTAGATCGGTCAGGATGTGATTTAGGATTAAATCGGGAAGGGTTGGTAAGCATACCTACAATTACAGCCGACTCTTCCACTGTAAGGTTTTTAGGTTCTTTACCAAAGTATATTTTTGCAGCCGAACGTATACCTACTGCCTGATTAACAAAATCTACCGTATTTAGGTACATGGCAAGAATTTCGTCTTTGGTATACTGTTTTTCCAGTCGGGTAGCTATAACCCATTCTTTGGCTTTCTGGATTATCCTCATGATAAGGTTTTTGGATCCTTCACCATGAAAAAGGTTTTTGGCAAGCTGTTGGGTAATAGTACTGGCACCACCATCACGTCCTAAAAAAACAACGGCTCTTATAGTACCTCTGGCATCGATGCCCGAGTGATCGTAGTAACGCTCATCCTCTGTTGAGGTTAATGCATCAACCAAATTTTGCGGCAAATCGGCAAACTTTACCGGAGTACGGTTTTGGGTATAGAATTTACCCAGTGTTTCACCATCTGAAGAAATGATTTCGGTAGCAACATTAGATTCCGGATTTTCCAGTTCCTCGAAGGTAGGCATGTGACCAAACAGCCCCCACGAAGCAAAAAGGAAAAAGAATACAGCCATCAGTACCCCGATGATGTATATCTTCCAGAATGTTTTAATGTACTTGGAGAAATTTTCCGGTTGCTTATTGTTATTTGCAGCACCCTTTTTCTTTGTTGCCATAACTATATTTTTATTCTTCTTTAGATTCTATCCTGAAACCCACTTCGGTAACGCCTTCCAGCTCCTCTACACCGGGTATGCTGCCCGCTTTTCTAACCGCCTGCTCAATCTTCACGGTGTAGCTGCCGGCTTTAGGAAAATTATATTCGCCCTCAAAGCCTTTGTACCAAAGTTTACTTTCCTTAACATCAGAGAAACCTTTACCCATAAGCGAACCGTCGGGGTTTGCCATCATGTACTCCAGTGTATCGGTAACCGTTACACCGTCAGGCTGTTCCAGGTTTACAATAAGGAATATATTATTAAACGGATAATTATTGTTGTTTCTTATGTTAACAAACATATTGTAAGGAGAAACGGTATCGTTTTGCTCAAACTGAAACGAAACGATACTGTCTTTATTCCATGTGCCGTTAAAGGCCTTGTAGTCGTCAAATACGCGCTTTTTGTCGCAAGATGCGGTAAGGAAAAGCAGTCCTAAAGCTATAAGGCTATTTCTTATCAGCATTTTTATTGTCAGATGATGGTTTATTATTGTTGTTAGAAGGTTTTTTCCTTCTGTTATTATTACCTCCCTGTTTATTATTTGGCCTGTTACCTCCCTCTTTAGGAGCACCGCCTCCCTGCTGTTTGTTAGCAGGTTTATTGTTGTTGCCTCCGTTGTTACGGTTTTGGTTAGGCTTAGCCGTTTTTGCCGGTTTTTCTGTTGCCGGAGCGTCAGCTGTAACCTTTTTCTTTTTGGAAGAAGGTCTTTTCTTTTTGTTCTTTGGTTTATCAAAACGGGTAAGGCTGTCCTGTCCTACAACATTCTGGAAGCTTTTCTCTATGCTTTCCTCGCTTGTGGTATCTGGTTCAATAGCATAATCTTCTAACGCGGCAATACGCTTGTGTTCCTTATTAAGGTCTACAATTTCCTTAACCTGATCGGCGCTTATAACATGCCAGTGTGCCATATTGTTAGTATAGGCAAACCACATAAGTCCTTTAAAAATATCTACCTTTTGGCAAACGGCATCACCTTTTTCGGTATACAGTTTAGTATCAAGGTCCGGTAATTCCTTAAGTGCATCAAGATAAGTGTCCAGCTCGTAGTTAAGGCAGCATTTAAGCTTACCACACTGTCCGGCCAGTTTTTGCGGGTTTAGCGAAAGCTGCTGGTAACGCGCTGCAGAGGTGTTTACACTCCTGAAATCGGTTAACCATGTAGAGCAGCAAAGTTCCCTACCGCAGGAACCGATACCTCCAAGCCTTGCCGCTTCCTGACGGAAACCAACCTGCTTCATCTCGATCCTGATACCAAACTCCCTTGCATAATCCTTAATTAGCTGACGGAAGTCCACACGGTCGTTAGCCGTATAGTAGAACGTAGCTTTAGAACCGTCGCCCTGAAACTCAATGTCTGATATTTTCATTTCAAGGTTAAGCTTAATAGCCAGCTCTCGGGCAATAACCTTCATAGGTTCTTCCCTGTTGCGTACCTCGCTCCATATATCAATATCCTTTTGGGTTGCTTTACGGTATATTTTAAGTACCTCCCCGTTAGGATCTGCATTCTTTTTTTTCATTTGTACCTTAACCAGTTCCCCGGTTAGGGTTACAATACCTATATCGTGACCCGGCGAAGCTTCGGTAGCGACAATGTCGCCTATGCTTAGCGTTAGTTTTTCGTTATTTCTGTAAAAGTCTTTTCTTCCGTTTTTAAAGCGAACCTCCACACAATTAAATACCTCTTCACCACCCGGCAGGCTCATATTAGAAAGCCAGTCAAAAACAGTAAGTTTATTACAACTGTCCGTCCCGCAAGTGCCATTATTTTTACATCCTCTGGGCGTTCCGTCTTTGGAGCCCGTAGAACAGTTTGTACATGCCATAATTTCTTAAATATATATTGATCGCGGATGAAACCGCTACTGATTCTTAAATGATTTTGTGTGTAAAGATAGTATTTTTAACCTAATATTTCGTGAATGTAATCATAAAGCGCAAAGCCGGTTGTGAGGGCTGATTATCAGTGCCTGCAATAAAAAAAAGCCTGCACATTGTGCAGGCTTTTGTATGTATGTGGTATGTGATTTATTCTGTTACTTTAAACAGCTTGTCTGAAAGGCGTATCCTGAACGGAACCTCAAAGGTAATCCTGTCACCTTTTACCGCAGTATTGCCCTCTTTACCGTTAACGAACATTTTGTTTAAAACCAGTTCCTGCTCCCCTGTGCTTGGGCCAACAATCATGATTTTATCTCCGGTATTAAGTTCGTGATTTTCTATAGTGAACTGTGCGATAGACGCTTTTGTAAAGTAGTGGTCTCCTTTACCAACAAGCACTTTTCTCACTTTTTTAACCGTTTTTGCCTTAGCAAGTGGAGTGCTCGTTACGGCATCGCCGGTTTTTTTGTAGGTAAGCCTGTCTGATTTTCCTTTTTTGAAGATCATGTTACCGTTCATAATACCACGGCGAAGTGCTTTTTGCTCCTCTTCCGGCATGTGTATTATTTCCTGGCAGGCTTCGCTACAGCAGTTTTCGCTGGCAGCCTTACAGTCGTCACACTGAATAAACAGCAGGTGGCACGCCTCGTTAGCACAGTTGGTGTGGTTGTCACACGGTTTACCGCACTGGTGGCACTGCGACACAATATCGTCTGTAATACGCTCACCCAAACGGTGGTCGAATACAAAGTTTTTACCTATGAATTTGCTTTCTATACCTTCGGCTTTTACCTGACGGGTGTACTCAATAATACCACCCTCAAGCTGGTATACGTTTTTAAATCCTTTATGCTTAAAGAAAGCACTTGCCTTTTCACAACGGATACCCCCTGTACAGTACATTAACAGGTTTTTATCGTCTTTATGTTCAGCTAACTGGTTTTCTATAATAGGCAGGGACTCCCTAAACGTGTCAACATCCGGCTTAATAGCGCCAACAAAGTGGCCTATTTCGCTCTCGTAGTGGTTACGCATATCCACCACTATGGTGTTAGGGTCGTTAAGCATAGAGTTAAACTCGTTTGCTTTAAGGTGTACCCCTTTATTGGTTACGTCAAAAGTATCATCGTTAAGGCCATCGGCAACAATCTTGCTACGCACTTTGATGGTAAGTTTCAGGAACGAAAGGTCGTCCTGTTCTACCGCTACATTTAGCCTGATGCCTTTCATGAAAGGATAGGTTTCTATAAAGTCCTTAAACTCATAAAAATTATCGGCAGGAAGCGAAAGCTGGGCGTTAATACCCTCTTTAGCCACGTATATCCTACCTAAAACCTCCAGTTGGTTCCAGGCCTTGAACAGGTCATCTCTAAATTGTTGCGGATCTTGAATGTGCGCGTAAGCGTAGAAAGACAGCGTAAGGCGCTGCTTGCCCGATTGCTCTATAAGCTCGGCTCTTTCTTCGGCGCTTAAAGTGTTGAACAGTTGCATGCTATACAAAAATTTAAGTTTCAGAAAGTTATGTGATATCTATGTATCTATATTCCCGGCTCTAAATGGAAGAACCGGGCGGCAAAGATAGGGAAAAATTTTAGGTTTAAAGTAAGATTGATATATAATTATGTTCATCTATGCTTTGTGAGCTGGATATTGCTTTTTTGTTTTTTGAATTTATAATCTCAGCTTCTTTAATAGCTTGTTCTATTGAATTAATTGATTTTTCTTTTATTGATAAGTAGTTTATTGTGTTTACTAATATGTCTAAGTATGTATGAGAATTTTCAACAAGTATTTCTGTAAAATCAGGTACAATACCTACATGGACGATTAAATTCCTTGATCGATACATTCTTTTTATTTGCCATGTAACCTTCCTCTTATGGTTTTCAATATGAGATTTGACACTTTTTAAATCACTAAATTTAGTATGAAATTCACTCATTCTGAATTTAGCTAAAGGGCTTTTTTCCAGTTTTTCATAAAATTCAAACCTAGTGGCTTTATACTTCTCAAGTACGAGTAATGCAGTGAATTTTTCTATTATATTTTCTCCTTCAGTTATAGTTCTTATTTTTGAAAAAAAGAATTTAGAATCAAACCTATTGATACTTCTGATTAATTCATCAATTTGTTTTCTAATATATCTATTTAATAAAAAAGGGAGTAAATGTTGTATTACTTGATCGATTTTAGAAGTATTATTATATCCTACTAATAATGTTTCAAAAGCAATCCAGTTTTGAAGAAGTTGATTTTCAATAATTTTATTTTGAACTGATAAGCCATGTAAATCTATTACTCGGTCGTATTTTGAAAAAGACGATTTGTCTAGTTGTAAACCTTTAATTAAAGAATTTAATTTAATAGCTGCCTTTTTGGGTTTCCAATCATAATTTTTAGCCATAGCAGATACTCTTTCGTTTATTATGAAAGATTCATTGTCATTCTCAATTACTAAGGCTTTTTTAGACCAATCAGGATGATTTCTGTGATGAAAAAAAACAAAAAGCTTAGAGAGTTTATTCACTTTGTATTCAGCTATATTTTTAGCTGTTAATGGGTCGTAGCACTTGATTTTTGGTAAAACAAGAAACCTTTGATTTTTATTTTTACTGAATAAAAAATTCTTTTTATCAAACTTTTTTAACTCATTATCAACTGAATTTGTTATTTCGCATTTGAATATTGGAGAAGTATTTGATATTTCATCAAAAATATCAGAAGCTTTTAATATAACTGTATATATTTTGAGGTTGTATTCGAAATTTGAAAAAAACTTTTCTAAGCTATCAAAGTTTTCAATTTTGTCTTTTGAGAAAAAAATGCTGTTGACCTTTAAATTAATAAAAGCTTGACTATAGCCTAAGTTAATTAATGAACTAATATAGTTAGTGGAAAGTTCATAAATTAATTTTTTCTCTTTATTAGATTTAATGATTTCAGTTAGTCTTTTTTTAACAAATTCGATATACTTTCTCGGGCTAAGTTTATGATGTAAAATTTCAATTTTAAGCTTTATTTCTCTTAAGTTCGAATAATCTCCAAAATTTATATAATAGCTTATATCGTCAATTATTTCTTTAACTATACTATCGTTTTTTATTTTGTAAATTAATTCTTCCAAAACCGGTATTATAGATTTTTCAGAAACATTTTCATTTTCAATTTCAGAAATTAATTCAATTGCTTCAGTACAGATTGTCGATGTATTTAAGGCTGGGTACTTAAAGCTGTCTAAAGTGTAGTCAAAAACAAGTTCTTTTATTCGTAATGCAAAGAATAATAAGCAGTCTAAATTTTTATCGTCATTCCAATTAGTAAGTCTTTTTTCTTTCATATGTTAGTAAGGCGTTTAAGTTTTGCTAAATCTAAAAATTTATTTTAACATTTTTAAAAGAAAATTTTCATATAAGATTTTTTTCTATTAATATTGCTACGACAAAAAAAAGCACTAATTTTACTGGAAATTAATAAGCAAAACATGAGCGGAGATAAAGAAGCCAAATTAAAGGCACTGCAGCTAACGCTGGATAAACTGGACAAGGCATATGGTAAAGGTACGGTAATGAAACTGGGCGACCAGGCCGTAGAGGAAGTGGAGGTTATCCCTTCGGGATCGCTGGGGGTAGACCTTGCTCTTGGGGTAAACGGGTACCCGCGCGGAAGGATAATAGAGATATACGGTCCGGAATCATCGGGTAAAACAACCCTTACCCTGCACGCTATTGCCGAAGCGCAAAAAGCCGGCGGTATCGCTGCTTTTGTGGATGCCGAGCATGCTTTTGACCGTCATTATGCCGAAAAATTAGGAGTAGATATTGAAAACCTTATTATATCACAGCCTGACAATGGGGAGCAGGCACTGGAAATTGCCGAAAACCTTATCCGTTCGGGCGCTATTGATATTGTGGTAATTGACTCGGTTGCGGCACTTACGCCAAAAAGTGAGATTGAAGGTGAAATGGGAGATTCAAAAATGGGTCTGCACGCACGTCTTATGTCTCAGGCGTTACGTAAGCTAACCGCTACCATCAGTAAAACACACTGTACGGTATTCTTTATTAACCAGCTGCGTGAAAAAATCGGAGTTATGTTTGGTAACCCTGAAACCACTACGGGTGGTAACGCACTTAAGTTTTATGCTTCGGTAAGGCTTGATATTCGTCGTTCATCACAAATAAAGGACGGTGATAATGTAATAGGTAACCGTACCAAAGTGAAGGTTGTGAAAAACAAGGTAGCGCCACCATTTAAAACTGCCGAATTCGATATTATGTATGGCGAAGGAGTAAGCAAAACGGGTGAGATACTGGATCTTGCGGTTGAGTTTGACATTGTTAAGAAATCGGGTTCTTGGTTTAGCTACGGCGATACAAAACTGGGGCAGGGTAGAGATGCTGTGAAGTCCCTGATTAAGGACAACCCGGAACTCGCCGATGAGCTTGAAGAGAAAATAAAAGAGGCGATTAAAGCAAGTGTTGCCTAAATAAAGTTAAAAGCCCGAATTTTTTCGGGTTTTTTTTGTGTTTAAACGCAACCTTTTGTGCATTTTAGCATCATATTTGTATAATAGAATTGAAAAGGTTTTTATGAGAAAGCTGGTTTTGTTTTTTGTTACTTTATTTTTAATCACCTCATGCTCAATGGACGAGGATAATCCGCAGTTCCATGTGCAGTTTGTACCTGCCGTGGAAGTAACTATGCCGGAATACTTTGTGCACGGGGAAACCTATGAGATAAATGTAAAGTACAAAAGGCCTACAGACTGTTATTTTTATGATGGGTTCTATTATAGTCAGGACGGTAATGCGCTTGTAATAGCCGTGCAAACACTGGTTATTGAAGATGCTAATTGTGAAAGCCTTGAAAGTTTAGACCCTGAAGAGGCCTCATTTACGTTTTCATGCAATCCTGATTATACGGGAACCTCATACCTGTTTAAATTTTATACAGGTAAAGATGGCGACGGACATAATACCTACATGGAGATGGAGGTACCGATAGCACAGTAGTAATAATTGCTAAAATATAAAATCTATTGGGGCTTGAGCAGATAATACAGGATTGCCAAAACAACAGTATTAAGGCACAGGAGCAGCTTTACAGGCTTTTTGCCTCAAAGCTGTTTGCAGTATGCCTTAAATACTCGCGCAATTATGAAGATGCTCAGGACAATTTGCAGGACGGGTTCCTGCTTATATTCAGAAAGATTGGCCAATACCGCTTTCAGGGCTCATTTGAGGGATGGGCAAAAAGGGTAATGGTAAACAACGTTCTTCAAAAATACAGGACAGAAGGTGTTGTAGAACTGGTTAACGAAAACATTCCTGACGAGGAAGACAGCCTGGAGATTGAAGATGATTCGGTATCCATGGATTTTCTCCTTTCAATTATACAGCAGCTGCCCGACAGGTACAGGATGGTTTTTAACCTATATGTGACAGACGGTTTTTCGCATAAGGAAATAGCAGAGATGCTCAGTATAACAGTGGGGACCTCTAAATCAAACCTTGCCAGGGCAAGAATAATATTGAAGGAAAAAATTGAAGCTCACAAGAGCGGGACTAAAGCACAGTCGGCAAAATGAGTGAAAAGAAACACATAGACAGATTATTTCAGGAGAAGTTTAAGGACTTTGAGGTAGCTCCGCCCGACGAGCTATGGGGAAAAATTGAAGCCGAACTTCAGCCTGAGAAAAAGAAAAGAAGAGTTATACCTATCTGGTTCAGGCTGGGCGGTGTTGCCGCAGCCTTAATAATAGGTATGCTGCTTACGCTTCCGTTATTTACCGGAGGGGATAAGGATGGTAATGGTATTGATACCAACACCAACAAGGTTGTATTGGATGGTGCCAAACAAAACAAACAGGATAAAAACGGTAACAGTATAATGCCTGCTACTGATGCCGAAAATGCCGTGGTTACCTCAAGTGATGATGCGCCAGATAATACTACTGTAAACCAGAGCGGGCAAAATGGTTTTAACTCTCAAAACGATACGGCTGCCGAGCAGCAGGGTGGTAACGTTTCAAATACTACCAATAATAACAATAGCCATAATAATGCTGTTGCCTATGATAATAACACAGTAAACAGGGCTGGTAATAAAACAGACTCTGAAGCAAATACGAATAATGTAGGGAATACTACTAAGAGAAATACGGTTATTGTAGAGAACGGTATGCCTGTTCAGCAGGAAGCTAACCGTGCCGTTGCACAACAAGACAATAGTAGTGGTGCAGGTAATATAGAAGGTATTTCTCCTTCAAATCAAGAGAGAAATAACAGTAACCAGGCCATTACTAGCGGAATTATTACTAAGGATAATGATACAGGAGTTGCCGCCAATAATCAGGAGCAAAATAAGCAAAGGGCAAAAGGTGCCGTATCGGGTAACGATGCTAACGGGAATACTATTGGCGAAGAAAATAATCTTATAAATACCCAACAGGGTGAAGATTTACTGAATAATCAGATAAATGCACAAAACAGCGAGTTGGCAGATGCTACTGATGAAACCGATACAACTGCAGTTGCTGCCGAAATGGAAAATGAACTGGATAAAATTCTTCGCGAACAACAGGAAGGTAAAGATGAGGATGAGGCTATAGCCGATGCCGTTAAAAACTACAAGTGGAATGTTAAACCGCAGGTAGCACCATTGTTCTATAACTCCATGTCTCAGGGTTCGCCTATCGATGCGCAGTTTGCCTCAAACAGTAAAAACTATGATGCCGATATGAGTTATGGTGTGGGTATTGACTATGCTATTACCGACAGGCTTTCGGTACGTTCGGGGATTAATACGGTAAACCTTAGCTATGCTACAAATGATGTAGCCTATTATGCTTCTATGGATGGAAGTACTAATAATATTGCTTCAGCAGGAAGGGCTGCTAACATTGTGGTACAAAGTCAAAATATAGCGCCTAATAACGGAGATGTACAGGGTGTTATTGCCAGTGGTCCGGGTGCGGGCACATCAATTACATTTGCATCTAATATTTTCTCTAACCAAAGTTTTGAAGGGCAAATGGTACAGAAAATGGGTTATATAGAGGTGCCGCTTGAAATGTCATACAAACTATTGAAAAGCAAGTTTGGGATTAACCTAATAGGCGGATTCAGTACGCTTTTTCTTAATGATAATAACGTGAGTGTTATATCCAATCAGGGATATAGTACCGAGGTGGGTGAGGCGAGTAACGTAAACAGTGTAAACTTTAGTACAAACTTAGGGGTAGGATTCAAGTATAATTTCTGGAATTCGTTTGAGGCCAGCTTTGAACCAACATTTAAATATCAGGTAAATACCTTTAGCGGAAGCTCGGGTAACTTCAAGCCTTATTTTATAGGGCTGTACTCGGGTATCAGCTTTAAATTTTAAAATATATTTCTCAGGAGAGCCTTTACAAAAAGGCTCTTCGGGCATGTAGCAATTACCTTTAGGTCTTCACTAAGGGAGGTTTCTTCATCCAGAAACTTAAATATAAGCGAGGCTTTTCCTTTTTTAAACATAGCCGAAAATATACTACTTCCTTTTTCATTGCTACGGTACAGTATATCCAGTAACAGTAAATCGTAAAACCAAAAGCGGTTCTTTTTATAGAATTTCCTGAAATCGGTTTCTTTTTCCAGAAAGGTAATTAGTTCCTCTGTTTTCTTATCGGTATTTTTAAAGGTATAGCCCGTACTGGCTTTGGTCCATCCTCCTGCACTGCCTATATTCAGTATGTTTTTAGTATTGTTTTTCCAAAACGGATAAGACGTCATAGGGATACAGCCTTTTTCGGTTTCGGTAATTTCATAATCTGTAATCCCAAGGTTGGTAAGGTATTCTTTTATAACACTGTCATATTCCTCCTCCGGTAAAAGATGTTCAGAGAACAGAGTATATTCCAGTAAAGCTGTGGTAGGGGAGTTAGGCAGTACATACATAAACCTGGTGTTACCCTTTTGCGGAATACTAAAATCCATAAACGTTGCTTTACTGTCGTCAAAAAAAGGAGTTTTGGTTTTTATAAACCAGCCTTTAAAATGTTGCTGTAAAACAGGATATTTTCCTTTTGCTGCGGTTTCAGGTCTGTAAATACTATTAAACAGTTTATTACAGGTGTAGTTTTCTGTTTCGGTATTTACCTGTACATGGCTATCGTGATCGGTAAAGTCAATAACCTTTTGCTGTACAATAGTTATGTTGTTGTGATTAGCTAGTTTAGAAAATATATGGCTGTAAAAGTCAATCCCTTTTACCATTTTGTATTTATAACTCCCGAAATCCAATTCCTTTTTAAAATCATTGCCATGAAACCAGGCACTGTCCCAATGCTTGCTTACAATGGTGTCCCACTTGCCGTTTCCGTTTTCCCAAAAGCACCAGGTGCGGTCGTTTTGCTGTTTGCTGCTACTGTCTAAAAGCAAAATGGGTTTATCGGTCAGCTTTCCTGCCTGTGCCATTTTATAAACAGTCATGAGGGCAGAAAGTCCGCTTCCGGTAAAAATGTAATGGTAATGTTTCATAAATAGGCTTATCAGGATAAAAGTATAAATTTATCCTGATAAGCCCTGAATGTTATTGGGGGAATTATAAAAGGTTAGTTCCTATTTTAAGGCCAACAAATATGGTTCTTGGTCTACCCGGACCATAAATGTAACTGGCATCACGGTTAGCGCCAAGATCAAAGTCCTTTTGGTAGGAATTAAATATGTTTTGTATACCTGCACTGGCCTGTAACTGGAAACCGTCCTGTAAATCAAACGTATAGGAGCTTTTCCAGCTTACCTCAAGGAACCCTTTTGATTTGTACAGTTCGTCATTGGCAATATATCCGGCATAGTGGGGTACATACATACTTCCGGTATATACAGTAGTAAGATTGTTTTGAAACTGTTTTACAGGGGCATAAGTGGCAATCATGTTACCGTAAAAGTTCGGTGAGCGGAAGAAGTTCTTATTGGTATTATTAGCCGTATCACTCCAGTCTACCGCTTTTTCATACATGGCCTTTTGAATAGTTGCTCCTGCCTGAAACTGCCATTGTTCATGCGAAGCCAATTTTCCTTCTAAATTAATACCATATACATTTGCGGCGGCACCATTTCGTTTTTCCCAAATGGTTTCCTCTATTTGTTCCAGTATAAAAGGATTGTTCAGTCGGGTATAGAATACCTCAAACGTGGCACCTGCTTCAAGATGTTCGGTAACTTTGCTCCAGTCAAGAGAGGTAAGGAAGCTGTGTGATGTTTCCGATTTTAGACCATCTGACAGTCGAATAAGGCTTACTTCACCTGCAGCGATACGGGCGTGAATGTCTTCTGAGAAAACCTGCGGAGCTCTGAAACCTTTTGCATAACTGGTACGCCATTGCAGATTCTTTTTAACATCATATAGTATGTTTACACGCGGATTTATAATCACATCTTCCTGAGCTGCATTATGAAAATCGGCACGCAAACCTCCCAGTAGCTTCAGTCTTTTGTTCACCTGCCATTCTTCCTGAGCATAAATACCAAGTATGTTTAACTGTTGGTCTACAAAAGCATTATATCCCGGTTTACGGTCGGTCATGTGTTCGCTTTTATATTCTGCGCCTGTGGTAAAAGTACCTCTTCCGCCTAAAAAGCCGGGTTGGGTATGTATCCACTGTCCTCCTGTGATATAAGTGGTTACCTGAGTATTTCCAAAACCACGAATACTTTCCTCATAATCGATATTCCCAAATGCATTGTCTACCCTTCCGCCATAAAAGTTTTCGTTTTTTGATTGCTGTGCATTCGCATACAGGGAAAAGCTATTGTCAAGGTTGTCGTTGGTAAACTCATAAGTTAACCCACCACCTGTCATTTTGGAACGTATCTGTTCTGTAATGTCCGACTGAAAAGGCTGCAGGTCTAACTCATTACCCCCGCGCCTAAACTCATTAATGGTATGGAAATCTATGGTAAGTTTACGGCGGTTTAGGTAACGGTGAAAGGCCTTAAAGCCGAAAGTTCGGTTTTCCATTCGGGTAATTTCGGTAAAGCCGTCATCGTTGGCATCATACGGGTTTCTGTCACGCATCATCCCGAAAAACTGAAGACCAAGCGTAAGGTCTTCATTAAGCACGGTTCCGTTAAGGGATAGTGCTTTGTCGGGTTCTTTACCGTCTATAAGTCCGAAGTGGCTGTTTACTTCAAAATTATTTTCTACAGGGTCTTTGGTTATAATGTTTATGGTACCTGCAATAGCGTTAGAGCCATATAGTGCCGAACCACCACCACGTACTACCTCAATACGTTCAATCATATTGGTAGGAATCTGGTCCAATCCATAAATACCGTTAAGTGCCGAAAATACAGGGCGGCTATCCAGTAATATCTGCGAATAGGCTCCGTCCAGTCCGTTCATTCGAACCTGGCTGAAACCACAGTTCTGGCAATTGGTTTCCATGCGTAGCCCCGGCTGGAAATTCAATCCTTCCGAAAGGCTTATTGATTCGGTTTTCTGAAGTATGGCCGAATTGGTAACCGTAACAATTACGGGAGCTTCCTGTCGTCTTTGCTGGGTACGGCTTGCGGTAATTACCACCTGATCAAGATTAAGGGACGAGTTTTCCATCTCCACATCAAGTACGGTGTCGCTATTGCTTTTTATACTAATGTTTCTTTCTTTGGTTTTATACCCTACAGATGATACTATAATGGTATAACTCCCCTGAGGCAGCTTTATGCTGTATTTTCCGTTCTCATCGGCAGAGATGCCATAGCCGGTTTCCTTTACATGTATACTGGCAAAAGGCAGGGGATTTCCTTTTTCTGTTACTTGTCCCTTAATGGTACCTGTTTGCTGTGTTCTTGCAATAGGAGTGTTAACCTTATCTTCAGGTAAAGCGCTGGCTTCTTCCTGAGCCCAGGAAAAAAAACAGGATAATATTAAAGAAGAGTAAATTATTTTTTTCATTTGACAAATTATATTTTTAGACAAAACTAAAAATGTTTTTCAACATAACAAATTAATTATTTATATTTGTTTAATAATTAACTTATAATGACATATTCTGAAGAAAACTACCTTAAGGTTATTTACCATTTATCTATTGGGAATAATAAGGGTATTACTACCAATGCTATAGCTAATGAAATGGAAAGTAAGCCGTCTTCTGTAACCGATATGGTGAAGAAGCTTGCCGAAAAAGAGCTGGTAGCCTATAAGAAGTACCAGGGTGTTTCGCTAACTGACAAGGGAAGGCAGCATGCCATGATGATTGTAAGAAAACACAGGCTATGGGAAGTGTTCCTAGTGGAGAAGCTTGACTTTTCGTGGGACGAAGTGCATGATGTGGCGGAACAGCTGGAGCACATAAAATCAGAGAAACTTATTGATAAGCTTGACGAATTTCTGGACTTCCCAACGGAAGATCCGCATGGTGACCCTATACCCGACCGTAATGGTAAGATTGCAAAAATGGAAAAACAGCTGTTAAGTGAAACCAACCTTAATACTAAAGTGATTTGTGTAGGGGTTAAAGACAGTTCTTCTTCTTTCCTTCAATATCTGGACAAGCAGCAAATAGCATTGGGATCGGCTATAGAGATTGTATCCCGCGAACATTTTGACCAGTCACTTAGCTTAAAAGTAGACGATAAACCGCTTAGTGTTTCTAATAAAATTGCGGCTAACCTGTTTGTAAAACCTTTGTAGTATGACAAAAAACAGCCATTCCCTTGAGGAAGTACATGAGTCGGTAAATATTGTACAGAATACTTCTGTTTGGAAAAAGATACTTGCCTTTTTTGGCCCGGCTTATATGATAAGTGTAGGATATATGGATCCGGGTAACTGGGCGACCGATATTGCCGGAGGTAGCCAGTTTGGTTACAAGCTGCTTTGGGTACTGCTTATGTCAAACATCATGGCACTGCTTTTACAAAGCCTTAGTGCCAGGCTGGGAATTGTTAGCCGTAGGGATTTGGCACAGGCATCAAGGGAAACCTATCCTAAAGGAGTCAATTATATATTATACGGACTTGCAGAAATTGCCATAGCCGCCTGTGACCTTGCCGAGGTGTTGGGTATGGCTATAGGTTTACAGCTATTGTTTGATATTCCGTTATTATGGGGGGTAAGCATCACTATGCTGGATACCTTTTTATTACTCTTCCTTTTAAATAAAGGAATCAAAAAAATGGAAGCGTTCATTATAGCACTTATAGGTATTATAGGTTTTTCTTTTTTAGCAGAGATGTTTTTTGCCAAGCCCGAAATGGGTGAGGTAGTGAAGGGGCTTGTGCCTTCCATTCCTAACAGTGCTGCATTGTATATTGCCATTGGTATTATAGGGGCAACGGTTATGCCACATAACCTGTATCTGCATTCGTCACTGGTACAAACCAGAAAGTTTGACCGGTCGTTTAAAGGGATAAAACAGGCGCTCCGTTATAATTTTGTTGACTCGCTTATAGCACTTAACCTGGCATTTTTTGTAAATGCTGCCATACTTATACTAGCCGCTGCCACCTTTTTTAATAGTGGAATGTATGAGGTAGCCGATATTCAGGATGCACACCAGTTGCTTGCCCCTTTACTGGGAACCGAATGGGCCTCGGTACTTTTTGCGCTGGCACTTATTGCTGCCGGTCAGAGTTCTACCATTACCGGTACACTTGCCGGACAGATTGTAATGGAAGGTTACCTGAGTTTAAGGATACAGCCATGGGTTAGGCGTATTGTTACCCGCCTGCTGGCTATAGTACCCGCTTTTATTGCCATAGTATATTTGGGAGAAGAGGCAACAGGAGAACTGCTATTGCTTAGTCAGGTAATATTAAGCCTCCAGCTTGGGTTTGCCGTTATACCGCTTATCCATTTTGTGAGTGATAAAAAGAAAATGAACGAGTTTGCCATAGGTACGCTTACCAAAATAGCTTCGTGGGTAATTGCTTTAGTAATTGTAGGGCTTAATGCAAAGCTGGTTTATGATGAGATAGGGTCTTGGGTACAGTCGTCAGAAAATCCTGTCTATATATGGTTATTTGTGGTGCCGCTTGCCGTAGGAGCTGCCATATTATTACTGTATATTATTTTCAGGCCTTTAATCCATAAAAAAGATAAGCACGAAAAACTGGTTCCGCATATTGATGAAATTATCGTTAATGATGAAAATGGAGTTAAGGAATATAAGAATATTGCACTGGCACTTGATTTCTCCAGAACCGATACCCGTGCCATATCCAGCGCACTGCAAATGGGCGGTAGGGATGCCGAATATACCCTTATACATATAGTGGAAACTGTTGGGGCTATGATGTATGGTGACCAAACACATGACTATGAAACTTCAAGCGATAAGGATTACCTTAAAGCCTACAAAAAAAGCCTTGAGGAAAAAGGCTATAAGGTTAAAACCGAACTGAGCTTTGGTAGCCCTAAACGACAAATACCGGCTATTATCAATATGGAAGGTGCGCATTATGACATTCTTATATTGGGAGCCCACGGGCACAACTGGCTTAAAGATATCATATTTGGTACTACTGTAGATGCTGTGAGGCATAAGGTTAAAATTCCGGTACTTATTATTAAAGACTAAAGAGCTTAGATTAAATTTTTCATGTGGACTTTTTAGCAAAGTTAACTTGGGCTTTTCAACAAAGTGAAAAGTTAAAAACCAATGCAACTTTGTAAAAAATTAAGACATGAAAACAATAGACACCATTTATGTAAACGGAGCGTTTGTAAAACCGCACGGTACAGAAGTTTTCGATTTAATTAACCCTACCGATAATCAACTTATCGGTAAAGTTACCTTAGGTAACGAGACAGATACCGATGCTGCCATTACCGCAGCTAAGGCAGCTTTTAAAACCTTTTCCCAAACTTCAAAAGAGCAGCGCATTGCTTACCTGCAACAACTGCATGATGTGGTAAAAAACCGTGAAGCAGAATTTATTGAGGTAATGGTTAAGGAGTATGGAGGCACACTTCATTTTTGTACCATGAGTGTACAAAATGCCCTTTCGGGATTTACCTCGGCTATTGAGGTGCTCAAAACGTTTGAGTTCCAAAAAATGGTAGGTAAATCAAAAGTAATGTTACAGCCGCTTGGTGTGGTGGGTATTATTACCCCGTGGAATGCCAGTAATGGTTTTATTTGCAGCAAGCTTGCCATGACTATTGCATCCGGGAGTACTGCGGTTATAAAACCGAGTGAGATGAGCGCACAGCAAACTCAGCTTTTATTAGAATGTTTTCATGAGGCAGGGCTGCCAAACGGAGTGTTCAATGTAGTGAATGGCCGTGGTGATGTGGTAGGTGCTACTATTGTAAATCATAGGGATGTAGCAAAAATATCTTTTACGGGATCTACAGCAGTGGGTAAATTTATTGCCCGTAGTGCGGTAGATACCATGAAGCGAGTTACGCTTGAACTGGGAGGAAAATCGCCTAATATCTTACTGGATGATGTCAATATGGACGATGCTATACCTATGGCTGTTTCGGCGGCCTATATGAACAGCGGTCAGGCATGTATAGCAGGAACCCGACTATTGGTGCCTGAAAGCAGACTGGAAGAAGTAAAAGAACTGCTTATAGAAACTGTTGAGCAGGTAAAGGTGGGTAATCCTGCCAGTTCCGATACGGTTGTGGGACCTATGGTTAGCCAAAAGCAGTATGAAAGAGTACAAAAATACATTGAACTTGGACTGGAGGAAGGTGCCGAATTACTTATAGGCGGCCCCGGAAAACCTGAAGGACTGGAAGCCGGTAACTTTGTAAAGCCGACTGTGTTTGTAAATGTAAACAACAACATGCGTATAGCAAGAGAAGAGATTTTTGGTCCGGTACTATCGGTAATAACCTATAAAACCGAGGAAGAGGCTATCGAAATCGCTAATGATACCGATTATGGACTGCAGGCGTATGTGAATTCTGCCAATGTGCTGAGGGCTAAAAAAGTGGCTTCTCAAATTGTGGCAGGAAGGGTACTGATAAACGGACTTTATCATGACCCGATGGCTCCGTTTGGCGGATTTAAACAATCAGGTATAGGAAGGGAAATGGGCGTTTACGGACTGGAAGAGTATGTAGAGCCAAAAACAATTTTAGTATAATATTTTAACCGCAAAAAGCAGTAGTTTTTTCACTGCTGCTTTTTGCGTATTTTTAATATCATGGAAAAAGAAGTATCACCATCCATAAAATTTTCCTGCTATTTTACCGAAAGCAGGCAGGGTGAGCATTTTATAGGGAATCATGCCCTTGGGTTTATAGTATCGGGTAATACCACGTTTAACGACGGTAATAATTCTGTTACACTGGGGCCGGGGCAATTGTATTTTTGCCGAAGAAACCATTTACTTAAATATGTAAAAATACCCGAAACAGGAGGTGTGTTCCGTTCCATATCGGTAATGTTCACTCAGGAAATGCTAAGGGAGTTTAGCCTTAAATACGGTTATGTGAGTGGGGGCAGGAGGCCCGAATCGCCATATCAGCTTTTACAAAGCGATTCCATGCTGGCCAACTATATGGTTTCTCTGTTGGAATATGAATCGGTTTTAACACAGCCGGGTTCGCCGCTGCTATCTGTAAAACAGGAAGAGGCTATCTTACTATTGCTTAAACTTAATCCCGAACTTAAGGATGTACTGTTTGATTTTTCTGATCCGGGAAAAATAGACCTTGGTGCATTTATGGAACAAAACTACCACTTCAATGTTGGGATTAACCGATTTGCCTATTTAACCGGGAGGAGCCTTTCGGGCTTTAAAAGGGATTTTGAAAAAACATTCAACGTCTCTCCGGGTAAATGGCTGTTGCAAAGAAGGCTCAAAGAGGCCTATTACCTGCTTACTGAGAAGAAAATGACAGTGTCTGATATATACCCTGAACTTGGGTTTGAAGATATGTCGCATTTTTCCTATGCCTTTAAAAAGAAGTACGGAATGGCTCCGTCTAAAATTTAATGGCAACCACAATCGTCACTGCCGCAGCTGCCTGATTTTTTTTTCTTTTTAAAAAAGAATTTCTTTACCAAAAAGGCTGCTGCCCCGGCAACGAGTATATATACTATTATATCCTGTATATTCATAACTACAAATAAATGCCCCCGCCTATGGTTGCAAAATTATAATTGGGTGAAGCAATATCAAGATGCTCAAAGCCTACGCTTATAAAGTAGTTTTTACGGTGAAACCGCCCTTCAATCTCGTAGGCGTGTACCGGCTTGTCGTTAATAAACGACCATTTGGCTCCTGCCAGGAAACTTACATTATTTTTACTGAAGTACTCGGCGTTGGCGCCAAATGAAAAACCGAACTTGTTTACATCATTGGCTATGTATGAGGCTCCTATTGTCCATCCTAAATTAAAACGTCTTAAACGTATCCTGTCATATCCCAAATTAAAATAGAACAGCGAAAGGTTGTCTGACGTGTTTTCCTGAAATTCAAACAACTGGTAATAGTCGGCTTTCATATAAAGGTACTGAAAAGGTCTCAATTTTGCCTCCAGATGATTGCCAAACAGGTTACCGTTGTTGTAAAGAAACTTGTCTTTAAGGTCGAACCTGAAATTATTTATGTTTCCGTTATCATGCACTTTGGCATTAAAATAGTTACCGTGTTCCGGCAGATAGTACGGATATTCTGTTTGTTCAAAGTGTAAATGATTTTCAATGCCATAATGCCCTATAACAGCTATACCTGCAGTGAAGGCAACAGCTTTTCCTATAAGCCCTAAAAACAGAAAACCAATTCCTTCGTCTCCTGAGGACGACGAAGAGGAGCTTGTTGTTTTTTGCTGCCCGGCACCGGTATTAGAATCTTTCTTTTCGTTTAATTCGCTCTTTGATTTGTTCAGTTTGTCTTGGGAGTATCCTCCCGAAACGATTAGTAAGGTGCAGCAAAATGCTAAGATTATTTTTTTCATCGTTATTTTAAAAGCTGGTAGGCTACTAACGATACTATATAGGCAAAGGTACTCATGCCAAACAGTTGTATTAGGGGCCATTTCCAGGAGTTGGTTTCTTTTTTTGTTATTGCCAGTGTACTGATGCACTGCATGGCAAAAGCATAGAACAATAGCAATGATACTCCTGTGGCAAAATTAAATACCTTATCCCCTGTTGCCGGATTAATCTCGGCATCCATTCGCTGCTTAATAGTAGCTTCATCATCACTGCTGCTTCCTATATTATATATGGTTGCAAGTGTGCCTACAAACACTTCTCTTGCAGCAAAAGATGATACAATAGCTATGCCAATTTTCCAATCGTAACCCAAAGGTCTTATAACAGGTTCAATAGTTTGACCTATTATACCTATATAAGAGTTTTCTAACTGATAAGCAGCGACTTCGTTATCAATCTCATCTTGGGAAAGATTCATGTATTGGGGCTGCTGTGTTATATGAGCTTCGGCATTTTTAAAGTTGTCGCCCGGTCCGTGTGAACCTAAAAACCATATTATTATAGATAGCGCAAGTATAATTTTACCGGCACCAAATACAAATGCTTTTGTTTTTTCTATAACGTTAATGGCAACATTTTTAAACAAAGGCATTTTATAGTTAGGCATTTCGGCAACAAAAAAGCTTTTATGTCTTGTTTTAAGTATTTTGTTAAGAAGATAGGCAGAAAGTATAGCTCCGCCAAAACCTAAAAGATATAACAGCATAAGGGTTAAGCCCTGTAGGTTAAAAAAGCCCATTGCCATACGATTAGGTATAATAAGCGAAATAAGTATAGTATATACAGGCAGCCTTGCCGAACAGGTGGTGAACGGAGTAACCAGTATGGTAATAAGCCTTTCGCGCCAGTTCTCTATATTTCTTGCTGCCATAATAGCCGGGATAGCACAGGCTGTACCCGATATTAACGGAACAATACTTTTTCCGCTAAGGCCAAAGCGTTTCATTATCTTATCCATAAGGAATACCACACGGCTCATGTAACCGCTTTCTTCCAGTAATGATATAAACAGGAACAGGAAAGCAATTTGCGGAATGAAAATTACCACACCGCCTATACCCGGTACAATACCGTTTGCAATAAGTTCTGTAAGCTTACCGGACGGTAACGATTTTGAAGCCCATGAGCTAAGTTTGGTAAAACTTTCATCAATAAAATCCATTGGGATGGCAGACCATGCGAAAATGGACTGGAATATAAGCATAAGGATACAGAAGAAAATAATATACCCAAATATTTTATGTGTAAGGAGCCTGTCCAGTTTTGCCCTAAGGTCTTTTGCCTTAGAGGAGTCAACTGTAAGTCCACTTTTTAGCACATCGTTTATAAACTGGTAGCGCTTAATGGTCTCCTTTTGCTGAAGCCTTTTAAGTTCTGACTTGGTTTTGGTAAACGAGCTGTTTTGTATTTCGTTTCTTTCCAGTGCGCCAAAGTTCACATCCTGCGTAATAACCAGCCATAGTTTGTACAGTAACTGGTTTGGGAAAGCATTCCTTAGTTTATTGAAATATTCAGGATCTATGCTCGATGCGTTAAGGCACGGTTCTGTAGAAAGGTTTTTATAGTCCAGTATGAGTTCCTTAAGTGCATCAATACCAATTCCTTTACGCGAACTAACGAGTGCTATTTTGGTGTTAAGATGCTCTTCAAGGTAGGTGATATCAATGCTAATTCCTTTGCGGTCCATCCTGTCGGCCATATTAACCACCAGTATGGTAGGGATTTCAAGGTCTTTAATTTGGGTAAACAGCAGCAGGTTACGTTTTAGGTTTTCCACATCGGTTACCACTACGGCTACATCGGGGAAATCCTTGTCGTTACGGTTAAGCAGCAGTTCTATAACAACATTCTCGTCTATAGAGCTTGCATTAAGGCTGTAAGTTCCGGGTAAATCTATAACGGTACCTTTAATGTTTCCGGGTAATTTTACATACCCCTGCTTTCGCTCAACAGTAATACCCGGGTAGTTACCTACCTGCTGGTTAAGTCCTGTGAGTTGATTGAAAACAGAAGTTTTTCCGGTATTGGGATTACCAATTAAAGCTATCTTTATAGAAGGGGCTGCCATTAAATAGTATCAGTTATTATTTCGACATCAATTTCTTCGGCAGTTTCCATGCGTATTGCCACATGGCTGTCGTTTACGTTGATGTAGATTGGATCGCCCAAAGGGGCAATTTGTAAAAGCTCTACAACATTGCCGGGAAGGCATCCCATTTCAAGTAACTTTAACGGGATGGCATCGATATTAAAATCGGTTATAATGGCCTTTTGTCCTTTTTTTAGCCCTGCAAGTGAAGTTTTCAAAGCTTATTTAGAATAAATTAAGACTGCAAAATTATGAATTAATATTCAAATAGCCTCACTTTTCGTGCTCACAAAGCCAATTAATATCTTCTAGCAGTTGTTTTACGTTTTTCTCACCCGGAACATCCTCATCCAGATTGGTTCCGTTATAAAATCCGCGAATCCGTCCTTCCTGGTCCACCAGTATGAAGTTTTCGGTATGCACCATATCATACAGTTCGCTGGAAGTAGTTGTTTTTACTGCTAAATACGATTTTCGGGCTATATAGTAAATATCTTTTTTATTACCCGTAACCAGGTTCCATTTGGCATCTATTACCCCTTTCTTTTCGGCATAGGCTTTAAGTACGGGTACGCTGTCTATATCAGGAGTTACCGAGTGTGACAGTAACATCACTTTTGGATTATCTTTAATTTTATCCTGAAGCCATACCATATTGTCTGTCATAATAGGGCAAATGGTAGGGCATGTGGTGAAAAAGAAATCGGCTACATATATTTTTCCCTTATAATCGTTTTTGGTTATGGTGTCGCCGTTTTGGTTTGCAAAGGCAAAATCGGCAATTTTATGATTACGAGCCACATACTGTATGGTGGTGTCTACCAGTTCGGGATTTACGTCAGACGGGCTGTAAACCTTTAATGTTTTTACAGGTTTTAGCGCACTGTAAAAAAGGGAAAGTATAATGGCGGAAAGTATGAAGAATACAATGAAAAAAATCCTGTATTTTTTAAAGAATGAAAGCATGTTTGGGTAATTTTTTTGCAAATTTACAAAACGGGGCGCGATTGTTGCCCTTTTATTAATAGTTATGCATTGTTAAAGTGTCGAAAACGATATATTTAACACGTTTATGCTATGCTATTTATGTTAACTTTATATTTTTGTAACCGAAGGTTTAAACTTTAAATGATGAAATTAAACAGAAATGTAAAAATCGCTACAGCAGCCCTATTTTTAGGAACAGCGGTTTGTAACGCTCAAAAATCAGACAGTCATGGTATTAACCTTTCTTATATGGATAAGAAAGTAAGTCCGGCAGATGATTTTTTCAGATATGTTAACGGAACCTGGATTGACCAGACCGAGATTCCCGGAAACAAAACCCGTTGGGGTAGTTTTGATGAGCTTAGGGAAAATACTAATAATGACGCTCTTGAGATTTTAAAGTCAGCGGCAGCAGACAGAAGCCTGAAGGCCGATACCGATGAAGGTAAAGCAGCACGACTTTACAGGACTATTATGGACACGGTTACCCGTAACAGAATGGGTACCGAGCCTTTAAAACCATACCTAAGAAGAATAGATCAGGTTAAAAATGTACACGATCTTCAGCAATTGCTTAGCGATATGGAGCCGGAAGGCGGAATGGGCTTTTTTGGTATAGGTGTAGGTGCCGATGCTAAAGACAGTAACAAGAATACACTTTACCTTGGTACAGGTTCACTTGGTTTACCGGACAGGGACTATTATGTGTCTGACGATGCCGATTCAAAAGAGAAAAGAGCCAAGTATGAGGAGCACATTGCCAGAATGCTTAAGTATATTGGCTACAACGATAAGCAGGCTAAAAAAGCAGCGGCTAATATTCTTGCCTTTGAAACTGCTATGGCAGAACCAAGACTGGACAGGGTTGAGCGCCGTGACAGCAGAAAGACCTACAACCCAATGGCAATTGAAGACCTGCAAAAGCTTACTCCAATAATCAGATGGGATAAATTCCTTAAAGATACTGGTATAGGTGATGTAGATACTATTGTAGTGTCTCAGCCAAGATATATGAAAGCTTTACAGACAATTTTAGCTAAAGGTGATGTGGATACATGGAAAGATTACCTGAAGTGGACGCTTCTAAACAAGTCTACTGGTTATCTTACTACAGAGATTGAAACTGCTAACTGGGAGTTTTACAGCAAAACATTAAGAGGTGCCCTTAAAGAGGAAACCCGCGATAAAAATGCACTTCAAACCATTAATGGTACAGTTGGTGAGGCTTTGGGTAAACTATATGTTGCTAAAAAGTTCCCTGCTGAGGCTAAGGAAAAAGCAGAGAGCATGATTAAAAATGTTATGCTTGCTTATGAGAACCGTATTAATAACCTTCCGTGGATGGCAAAAAGCACAAGGCAAAATGCCATTGAAAAACTAAGAAGGCTAAAAGTAAAAATTGGTTATCCGGATGAATGGAAAG
Source organism: Flavobacterium rhizophilum (assembly GCF_046000485.1). Lineage (NCBI taxonomy): Bacteria > Pseudomonadati > Bacteroidota > Flavobacteriia > Flavobacteriales > Flavobacteriaceae > Flavobacterium > Flavobacterium rhizophilum. Next base: position 99,079 of record NZ_JBELQB010000006.1, on the reverse strand, counting down.
ACTACTCTGAACTTACCCTTAAAGGGCCGGAAGAGGGTGGTACTTTCTTCTCTAACATGAAGGCTGTTGCCCGTTGGAGATTTGAGCAGGATAAAAAAGACCTTAAGAGGCCGGTAGATAAAAATGAGTGGCACATGGCCCCTCAAATTGTAAATGCTTACTTTAACCCGGCATACAACGAGATTGTTTTCCCTGCGGGTATATTACAACCGCCGTTTTATGATTATAAAGCTGATGAGGCTGTTAACTATGGTGGTATTGGTGCCGTAATTGGTCACGAAATTTCTCATGGTTTTGATGATAGCGGTTCACGTTATAATGCAGACGGTAACCTTGTTAACTGGTGGAGCGATGAAGACCTTGAGAAATTTACAGGTCTTGGAGGTGCACTTGCCGATCAGTACAGTCAGCTACAACCACTACCGGGTATTTATGTAGACGGTAAATTTACCCTTGGTGAAAACATTGGTGACCTTGGAGGTGTAAATGCTGCTTACGATGGTTTACAGTTATACCTTAAAGAGCATGGTAACCCCGGTCTTATAGACGGATACACACCAGAACAGCGTTTCTTTATCTCATGGGCAACTATATGGAGAACAAAAATGAGAGATGAAGCGATTAAAAATCAGGTAAAAACCGATCCTCACTCTCCGGGTATGTACAGAGCTTATGTGCCATTGCAAAATATTGATGCTTTTTATAAAGCATTTGATATTAAGCCAGGCGACGGTATGTATGTTGAGCCGGATAAACGTGTTAAGATTTGGTAGTATAAAATCTACAAATTGCATATAAATAAAAACCCTACGGATTCCCGTAGGGTTTTGTTTTTCAGATAAAAACATAACTATGTGTTAATTGCGGGTTTCCCGTAACGCCGTTAGTTATTTAACATTTAATTTTGTTTGACCTGAAAATAAAGATATAGCCGTATTGAAAAATTCCTTACACGTTCTTGCTATTGATGATCATGTGGTAGTCCTGGAAGGGTACCTTTCCATATTTAAGAATCTTGAGATAGCGCAGCCCCACAGGTTGAAATTTACTAAAGCAACTGACTGTAAAACAGGATATGAAGCAATAGTAAACCAAACCGACCCCTTTGACGTCGCTGTTATTGATTACAGCATTCCTAATTTTCCCGATAAAAAACTTTTTTCGGGAGAGGATATTGCCATGCTTGTACGAAACCGGATGCCTAAGTGCAAAATAATTATGATGACCATGCATAAAGAAATGGATCTCATGGAAAGGATATTGCACAAAGTGAGGCCTGAAGGTTTTATAAATAAAAGCGATTGCAGTACTGATGAACTTATTGATGGTTTTAACAAGGTGATGAAAAACGAAATTTATCACTCAAAAACCGTTAGTGATCATATTAAACGCGTAGAAAAAGGCATAGTGTTTGATGCTACAGATCTGAAAATTATTCAGCTACTTTCTAAAGGGATTAAAAATAAAAACCTTGAGAAGTATATACCGCTATCTTCCAGTGCGATAGAGAAGAGAAAGTATAAGTTAAAGCGTGCCCTGGATATAAAGGGCGACGATGAAGATCTTATAAATACTGCGAGAAAACTAGGCTACATATAGGTAGGAGTAATTGCCATTTCTGATTTGTTATAAAAAGATTATTCCTGTTAAAATATGTTAAAATGAGGAAAACCTTACAATCGGATTTTCCTTAAGCCGTTTCTATATCTAAATTAACCATCACCTTACTTTAATTTATTAGTTCACCGCACAAACATGTAATTGTTTGTGCGGTTATTTTTTATAGGCTGTAGCCTAAAACCGTTTTTATTTTTTGTGACGATATTATTTTTCCTGCAGTATTATTGTCTTCCATAAATTCGGGCAAAGGGAGTTGCATTTCCTGCGCTTTTTGAGTGTAGTACTCCTTTCGTGTAGGGTGTTGGGATAAGGCTGCGTTGAAAACTTCTCCCCAGGCATTTTTGTTTATAACTGCCTCTATAACCCCTATACAGTTTTTGCGGTCTATTAAATTTATAGGCGCATTAGGCTGTTGTAGGTTTTGTTTACCGGCTAAATGGTATACTGGGTGTCTCTCTCCTCCATATAACCCTGCAAAACGTAATGAGGTTGTTTTAAACTTTGTGTTTGATGCAAGGATTTTTTCGGTCTCCAATAATTGTTTACCCGATTCGGTATCAGGAAACGGAGGCGTATTTTCGGTAACGATGCCGTCATTTTTTTGTCCGTAAACAGATATGGAGCTTACAAACAAAACTTTACTTACCACCGCCTGTTCTATATAAGGAATAAGCTGTTCTATTTTTTGGATAAAACTTTCGCTTTCTTCCTTTCTTAGTTTTGGCGGAATATCTATAATTAAAATATCACTTTTATTAAGGAATTGAGCGACTTCTCCATTTACCGACGTTGAGGTTAGAGAAATTAAATAAGGCTGTATCCCTTTACTTTTTAATAACTCCAGTTTTTCGGGCGATGTAACCGATCCTTTAACGGTAAATCCTTTTTCTATAAATGATTCGGCAAGTGGTAGCCCTAGCCACCCACAGCCTAATAATGAGATCTGCATTATTGTGAAATGTCTTTTTTAACCAGTATATAATAATCGTTTTCAAGCGGCATGTATCCCTGTTCGTAAACAAAATAATAGGTATTGCCGTTTTTGGTTTGCAGCAGGCTAGTAAAATAATCAAAGTCAAAGCCCTTTGATAAAAGCTTTGACTTTGTTGTTTTGGTTTTACCCTCTACATTAATACCTGCAAGTATACGGTAGTTTTTGCGCAAACGGTTATTAATGTTGCGCATATAATTATTGCTGTCTTTGTTTATTTTGTTATTGTAGGAATTACGGCAGGCATCGCTGCAAAACTTTTTATCTTCACGACCTACAATAATATCTCCGCACTCAGGACAGGTTCTGGACATTGCATTTATTTTTTGGTTGATGTGTTATCGGTAGGAGCCGGTTTGGTGATATTTACCTTCTTAATCTTATATAAATCATCTCTTCGGTCTTTTAAAATACGAACGCTACCATACTCGTGCAGCTCTTTTAAGAGGTTAAGGTCAACGTCTACGATAAGAGTCATCTCGGTATTTGGTGTTGTTTCGGCTTTTACCCCGTTTGAAGGAAAGGCAAAGTCAGATGGTGTAAACACAGCAGTTTGCGCATACTGAATATCCATATTATTTACACCCGGCAGGTTACCCACACATCCGGCAATAGCTACATAACATTCGTTTTCAATAGCCCTGGCCTGTGCACAGTGTTTTACTCTGGTGTAACCGTTTTGGGTATCGGTCAGGAAAGGCACAAACAGTATATCCATACCTTCGTCAGAAAGTAGTCGGGACAATTCGGGGAACTCCACATCATAGCATATCATTATGCCTATTTTACCACAATCGGTGTCAAAAGTTTTTATTTCGTTGCCGCCCTTCATACCCCAGTAATGTACTTCATTTGGCGTAATATGTATTTTGGCATACATCTCACTACTACCATCTCTTTTACAAAGGAAACCTACATTATACAGGTTACCATCCTCAAACATAGGCATGCTTCCGGTAATGATATTTATATTGTAAGAGATGGCCATTTCCTGAAAGCGTTTTTTGATAGGCTCACAATAGCGGGCAATTTCCCTAATAGCATCAGCTTCACTAAGGTGGTTAAAGTCAGCCATAAGCGGAGCAACAAACAGTTCGGGGAACAGGGCAAAATCACTACCGTAGCCCGATACTGCATCGATAAAAAACTCTGCCTGCTCAAACAGGGCTTCCAGATTAGCCAGAGGACGCATTTGCCATTGTACCAACCCAAGACGGATAACACTCTTTACGGTGTTAATAAGCTTAGGGCTTTTGTCGTAATAAATGTTGTTCCACTCCATTAGTACAGCATATTCCTGCGAACTCTTATCACCTTCCAGATAGTTGCGCATTACGCGAATAACGTGGAAGTCGTTACTCAGCTGAAAGGAAAGTACAGGGTCATGCAGTTCTTTCAGGCGTACCTTATCTATATATTCCTTGGGGGTAAGGTCTTTGGAGTGTTCGTTATAGTTTGGAATTCTTCCTGCAAATATTATCGATTTAAGGTTTAACTGTTCACACAGTTCCTTACGGGCATCATACAAACGCCTGCCTAATCGAAGTCCGCGATATTCAGGGTGTATAAATACATCTATACCATAAAGTACCTCTCCGTCATAGTCGTGTGTTTTGAACGACGAGTTGCCGGTAATCTTATCATAAGTATGTGTTGAGGTTGCCTTTTTATAATCGACAATAAGTGAAAGGGCCGATCCTACCACTTTGCCGTCTACCAAAATAACAAGTTGGCCTTCGGGGAAAATCTTTAATAGTTTTTCTATATCCTTTTCTGTCCAGTAAGGTTCTTCCATGTCGTTGTAGGCATGCTGCATGGAAATTTTTAACTGTTTGTAATCCTCAATCTTAAGGTTGCGCAATTCAACCTTATTTATCTCAATCTGCATAAATATTTGGTTTTAAGTAAATATACGACAAAAAGCCATTTACAAACGTTTACAAATAGTTATAACCGACAGTAAATAGTTAAAAACCGGTTAAAGTTTTAAGGCTGCCACATCTTTGCACTGTACAGTTAAAATAACAATAACATTAAAAACAGTAAACGCCATGAATGCATTAAAAAACAAAGTACAGCTAATAGGTAATGCAGGTAACGACCCTGAGATTAAAATTTTTGAAGCGGGTAAGAAGTTAGCACGGTTGATTATTGCTACAAACGAGACCTATTATAATGACAAAGGAGAAAAGAAAACCGATACTCAATGGCATACTGTAACTGCCTGGGGTAAGACCGCCGAGATTATAGAGAAATATGTAAAGAAAGGGAAAGAGGTAGCTATAGAAGGTAAACTCACGCATAGGAGTTATAATGACCGTAACGGGGATATAAGGTATATAACCGAGGTTATAGTAAGCGATGTGTTGTTTTTTAAATAGGTAAAAATACCAATTTATTGGTATTTGTTACTTTTTTAAAGCAGACTATTTTTGGTTAAAATGTTGTTTTTTAATGTTTTAACAAGTCTAACCAAAAAATTATTATTATGGCAAAATTAGAAATTGTTGTACCAAAAGTACACTGTATTAAAAGAACAGATCTTTTTTTTAAAGATGAGGTTTTTTTAGTAGTTATTGTAACTGCAGGAAACCGTCAGGATTTGACAAATGATGTAAGTGCTCCAAAAATAGTATTTACCGGTATTACTCCACTTCTTAAGTTAAAAAAGGGAGAAATGAAGGTTTTTGATTTGGGGGAAGAATGGAAGGCAGATTTAGGTGACGCTGAAGCGTATTCGGTTTTATTTGGGTTGTATGAACATGACGGAGGTGATTTATATGATGCTATGCAGACTGAAATTACGCAGATTACAGAACCTGAAGGATTTAATTTTAATGATTTGATTAAAGAAATCTGGGAGAAAATAAAGCAAAATCTTGAAGATGGTGTTTCTATGGGGGATTTTTTATCAGCTTTAGTTATTACGGCAAGAGGTGTTTTTAAACACATAATGAAAGATGACCTTATAGGTAGTGATATTTTCTCGGCTCATATTTCAGATGACGACGCAACTTTCATAAGAGATTTTAGAGATATGAGGGGTGGAGGCTCTAAATATGATATGCAGTTCCAGGTAAAACTTACCGAATTATAATTTTCAATAGAAGGCGCTTTGAATAAGCGCCTTTTTTATTACCAGGGTTTTTGTCTTAATGAGGCTATAGTGCTTTCTAACTGTTGCAGTCGCTGTTCCAGTGCATTGTCCCCGCTGTGCATGGTGTATCGGAAAACATGTACTACCCTCCAGGCAGCTTTAATATCTCCTGTACTTATTAGTGCAGGTTCAACACCGGGGTGGTTTGCAGTTAGCATTACCGTATTGTTATTGTAGGTAAGTTTCCTAAAGTAAATTTGGTTGTTAGCAATAATTACACTTAACTCACCTGCAAGGGTTGCTAATTCGGTTAGCGAAACAGTTACACCTATTATAGTATCTTTTGGAAAAAAACCATTAGATCCGCCGCTCATGGTAAGATCATCTATTACAAAAGCCATCTTATCCTTGCCCGAAACATGGGGTAGTTTTATAGTTGGTAATTCCTCATTGCTAATATTATTAGCAAAACTATCCAAAAAGTGCTGCTTTACATCTTCGGTTACACAAGGCACGCCATCAAATCCGTCATTACTGTAAGAAGATTCTGTTGTTATAGCCTCGTTAAAGCGTAATAAGCGGTTTACAGTTAGCTCTTTTGTTAGCAATTCATCTAACCCAATGCTAAAATAATTAGCAATTTTTACAGCTGTATCAATTTTAGGATTACTTCGTCCTTCTTCGTAAGCTCCAAGCGTAGCACGCTTTAAATCAAAGATATCCGCGAATTCCTGCTGACTCATATTCCTTACACTTCGTATCTTTTTTAGGTTCTTTCCAAACATACTAAAAATATTTTTGCTAATTTTATTTGCAAATTGTGTTAATTGTTGTAAATTTGTACTAACAATATTAGCAAATGTAATAAATAATGCTAATATGGTGAGCATGTTAAGTTAAAAAGTTGTAAAAAACATTTGCACTTAACTTGCTTAAAAAAGTAAAAACAACGAGTTTTATAAATTATTTAATACCTGTAAGATGAAAGATTATTTTGGAGTGGTAAAAAATTACCTGAATGAGCTTCAGCTGGAAATAAAATACGAGAATGCTAAAGATGGTGTTTTTGTAGTGAACAGCGAGCAGGATGGTATTGTTAACCTTATTATATGTGTAGCGCATCCTATCGTTATTTTTGAGCAGTTTTTGTTTGAGGTAAAGCCCGATGCTGTTAATGTATTTAAGGAGCTGCTTCAAAAAAACCGCGATATTATTCATGGGGCTTTTGTTCTTGATGATACAGGTCGAAAAGTAATTTTCAGAGACTCACTTCAGCTCGAGAATTTAGATCAAAATGAGTTTGAGGCAACATTAAATTCGCTCAGCCTGCTGTTGAGTGAGTATTCGGAACAGATTATAAACTTTTCAAAAAATTAAAGCTATGAAATTTCTAAGAAGATTATTTAAAATTGGGCAGGCCGAAGTGCATCACACGATTGACAATATGGAAGATCCTATAAAAATGACCGAGCAGGGAATCAGGGATATGAAAGAGGATCTTGATAAAAGTCTGGAAGCACTGGCTCAGGTTAAGGCTATGAGCATTCGTGCCAAAAATGAAGTGGAACAATACGGCAATACAGCCGAAGATTATACCGAGAAAGCCATGCTTATTTTAAAGAAGGCACAAAAAGGGGAAATGGATGCGACTGAGGCCGACAGGCTGGCTACCGAAGCGCTGGTTAAAAAAGAAGAGGCGCTGGGCCACCAGAAAAGAGCCGAAGGTGATAAGGAGAAGTTTGACCAGAATGTGGTGCAAATGGAGGGTAATGTGCAAACCATTAAGCACAATATAAGTAAGTGGGAAAACGAACTTAAAATATTGCGTTCAAGGGTTAAGGTGGCAGATGCTACTAAGAGCCTGAACAAGCAAATGGCAAAAATAGACAGCAACGGTACCATATCACTGCTGGAGCGTATGAAGGAAAAAGTGAATCAGGAAGAGGCACTTGCCGAAGCTTATGGTGATATTGCCAATGCATCTAAATCTGTAGACGATGAAATTAACAGGGCTGTTGATGTTAAAAAAACAAAAGCCACCAGTGAGCTCGAAAAGTTAAAAGAGCAGATGGGTTTAGGCAACAGTCCGCAAGAGTAGTAAATAAAAAACAATGAAGGAATTAATAGAAATTTCTTTTTCACCTGTCAATGCGTTTTTCTCCATTATGTCTATCGTAATGGTACTGTACTGGCTATTGGTTATCATAGCAGGACTGGATCCTGATTTGTTTAGCGTTGATTTTGACGCGGCAGATATTGATGCTGATTTTGACAGTGATGTTACCGGGAGTGAAAACGCGGCAGAAGGCAGCGGATTTATGAGGGTGCTGGAGTATTTTAATTTTGACGAACTCCCGCTCATGTTCATATTTACCATCATCTTTTTTTCCATGTGGTTTATAGGGGTTAACGTTACCTATTATCTTGGAGTAGAAAGTATATGGCTGGGAGTACTGCTGCTTATCCCAAATTTTATACTCAGCCTTTTTATTGTGAAAATTTTAAGCAAGCCCCTTGGCTACCTATACAAGCAGGTAAACCATAAAGGTGAGCCCGAGATAGATTTTTTAGGGAGAAGATGCAGTGTTGTATCTGCCATAGCACACGATAAAATAGGCCAGGTGGAACTGACGGTAAACGGAGATCCCATAAAAATTTATGCTAAAAGCAATACTGAAGAAAAACTAATAGCAGGACAGCAGGCGGTTATAGTGGGAGAAAGTGAAGACAGGAAATTTTACCTCGTTGAAAAATTCGAATATTAAAAACTAACCAACCATGTTATCAGTTATCTTTCAATTTATTGCGGCCGTTACGGCTGTGATACGAACCATTATTGAATATATTTTTTAACCAATTATTATAACCAATTAAAATTAAAATGGCAGGAAATGCATTACTCATTGGTATGATTGCCGGAATCATAGTATTCATCGGCGCTTTAGTATGGATAATATCCATGTATAAAAAAATCATACAGGGCAAGGTACTGGTACGAACCGGTGCCGGAGGAACTAAAGTATTCTACAATGCCGGACTGGTAGTTCCGGTACTTCACAAAATGGAGATTATGGATATCTCCGTTAAAAAGCTTGATGTGGAACGTACAGGAGCAAACGGGCTTATTTGTAAAGATAATGTGCGTGCAGACATTAAAGTTACATTCTTTATAAAAATCAACAAATCTACTGCCGATATTATTAATGTGGCACAAACCATTGGTTGTGAAAGAGCGTCAGAGATTGATGTACTTAGAAACCTGTTTGATGCCAAGTTTTCGGAAGCATTAAAAACTGTAGGTAAGAAATTTGATTTTGTTGAACTGTATGAGGCGCGAAGTGAATTCCGTGAGGAGATTATCTCTATTATCGGTACCGACCTTAACGGATACATACTTGATGACTGTGCTATTGATGATTTGGAACAAACACCAATAAGCCATCTTAAAGCAGATAACATCCTTGATTCTGAAGGTATTAAGAAAATTACAGAGCTTACTGCGGCACAAAATATTAAGTCAAACCTTATCAGAAGGGATGAGGAAAAAACTATCCGTAAGCAGGACGTAGAAGCGCGTGAGGCTATCCTTGCGTTAGATCGTCAGCTGGCAGAGAAGGAAGAGCAGCAAAAACGTGAAATTGCAAACATCAAAGCCCGTGAAGAGGCAGAGATTGCTAAAGTAGCCGAAGAAGAAAAACTTAAGTCTGAAACAGCAAGAATTGCTACTGCCGAAAAAGTTCAGGTGGCTGAAGAAAACAAAGACAGGCTTGTAATTGTAGCAGCTAAAAACAAAGAGCGTACTGCGGCTGTAGAAACCGAAAGGGTTGAAAAAGACCGTGCGCTGGAGCAAACCGAAAGGGAACGTATCGTTACGCTTGCTCAAATTGAGAAAGACAAAGCAGTTGAGGTAGAGCGTAAAAACATACAAAATGTTATCCGCGACAGGGTTGTACTTGAAAAAGGTGTGGTTCAGGAACAGGAAAACATGAAGGATATCGAAGCTTTCAAAGAGGCAGACAGAAGGAAAAAAGTGGCTGTTACTCTTGCTGAGAAAGAGAGTGAAGAGATGTATATTAAACGTCTTAAAGCTGCAGAGGCAGAGAAAGAGGCTGCTAAACAAAAAGCAGAAGAGATTAATATCGAAGCTGCTGCTAAAATGGCTGCCAGTGAGAAAGAGGCTGAGGCAAGAAAAATACTGGCAGATGCTAAAGCTAAGGAAGATGCTACTTTAGGATTGTCTGAAGCTCAGGTAATGCATGCTAAGGCTGACGCTAGTGAAAGACAGGGTATTGTTGATGCGGTTATTATCGAGAAAAAAGCCCTTGCTGAAGCTGCCGGTATTAAAGCGAAAGCTGAAGCCGAAAAACAACTTGGTGTTGCTGAGGCTGATGTAATTAAAGAGAAAGCTCTTGCAGAAGCAAGCGGTATTGAAGAGAAAGCAGAAGCGATGAAGAAACTTGACGGTGTAGGTAAAGAGCACGAAGAGTTCAAACTACGCCTTAACAAAGAACTTCAGGTAGACCTGGCTCATATAAACATCCAGAAAGATATTGCCGATGCACAGGCTAATGTGATTGGTGAAGCGCTTAAGGCTGCTAAAATTGATATTGTGGGTGGTGAGACTATGTTCTTCGAGCAAATTGTTGGACAAATCACTAAGGCTAAAGGATTTGACAGGCTTGTAAACCACTCTGAAAACATTACCGAGATTAAAGATGCGGTACTGGGCGAAGGAGGCGAAGGCAGTGAGAATCTTTTAGAGAGAATAAAAGGTTTTGCAGATAAATACGGAATCACGTCTGAGGATATTAAAAACCTTACCGTAGCCGGATTACTTATGGAACTGCAAAAACGCAGTAACGACGAAGGTGAGCAGGGCTTGTTCTCTAAGCTTATGGATATGGCTAAAAATCTTGGCCTGTCTAACAAAAAACTAGAATAAGTTTTATTTGATTTTTTATATTTTTTTCCCGCACAGCTTGCCACTGTGCGGGGATTAACCCTTCTTTTTCAAAGGCATTGCGCCCCGGCGCAGTACTTAACTTATTAAAACTAAACCAACCATGAGTACACTGGAAGGCGGTACATATGAAATTATACGCAGCCGTCTTGAAACCCAAAAAAACGACCTTTTGGGCAGGCTGCACAAACTTAATGAGGCACGAAAAGAGGTTTTTGGCAGCATAGAAACCAAACTTATAGCCAACAACAGGATTATTACCGATAACAGCTGTATCCCCAGTGATATAGTGACCATAGGTGATAAATGTATTTTTGGCTACAATGTGCACTTTGGGCTGCGCACTGATATTAAGACCGAAGATGTATTCAGTATCTATTCTTATCAGGATGGGGAATTTGTTAAGCAGGGGCTTGACCTTATTGCAGACGAGACTTTCCTTACCGATTTTTTTAACCTGTACAAATACTACAGGGATACTGAGTTCCGTAAGTTCTTTATAACAGGAAACTACCTGCACATGGTTTTCCAGATAAGTGACAGGATAAGTGATGTAAAAACTTTTAAATGGCTAATTAAAGACAATAGCCTGGTCTATCAGGATAACAGGAGCGATCATGAGTATCGTTTTCCAAGGCAGCACGATTTTAACTGGCAGGAAACCACCCGCGATATGCATAGATACGGCAAGCACCCGCACGTGTCCATACTGGACAGGATGTTTGTGGAAACTGTGGGCGGAACGCTAACCATAAAAATTGAAGATAATACTGCTACGGGTAAAGGGATTTATGACGAAGAAGTTATCCATCCTGACCAAACATTAGACGACGGAATCTACAAGTTTGCCGATTTGGGTAATCTTGTCACCTTACAGATTAAGCCGTTTCAGGAGGAGGCCAGGTTTTTTATCTATAATCATAAACTGCAGGAGGTTAGAAAGGTAGATAGCCTCGCTACATCGGCAATACTTTTGCCCGATGAGCACGGTGTCATTTTCTCTAACGGATATTACCTGCAAACAGGCGAGTATAAAATTTTTGAGAACAGTTTGGAAAACCTGCTGTTTCAGGAAAGGATAGCCTCGCCAAACGGAGAAGATTTCCTGTATGTGTTTTATGAGGAGAAATACGGGCAGTATGTATTAATGTCCTATAACCTAATTACACAACAGGTAAACACCCCTATAATATGCAACGGTTTTACGCTGTTGGAAAATGGGGAGCTGTGCTACTTTAAGGCTTCGGAAGAGCAAACCAAAAACCACCTTATACAAATTTGGCAAACGCCTTTTGTAAAGGGAGATATTATGCCTTCCCAGCACAAGGACAGTTATATATACAAAATAGGAAATAAGGATATCGTTAAGGCAATGGCCGACTGCCAGTCTATTATCACCCTGCTTAATAAGGATGATGATTATGACGGGTTGTATGCCGACCTTACCAGGCTTTCGCGAAACATTCTGGATACCTATTACTGGATTACATCAAAAGAGACCTTTGAGCTAAACCTGCCGCTTAACGAAATACGCAATACGGCAAATGCAGCGATAGACGAGTTTGAAAAGGTAGTCCAGCTAAGGCAAAATGCGCAAAAGCTTACAGATGAGCTGAAGCAGAAAGCACAAACGTTATTTGAAAAAATAAAGAGTTCGCCGCTTGATGACATAGATGTTTTTGTGGAAGATCTTGCCGGGTTACGCACCCTTCGTGGGGAGGTAATAAGCCTGAGGGAAGTGCGCTATACCGATGCCGACTTTATAACTAAGCTGGAAGAGGAGATAGTAGAGCAAACCGAGGTGATTTCGCAAAACTGTGTACAGTTCCTAATGGATGAGAAAGCGCTTGTACCTTACCACAAGCGTGTAGAGGAAAGACAGGGAGAACTGGAAGGCATCGCTACGGTTATCGAAGCGCGAAAACTGGAAGATGAGGTAAACGGTATTACTGCCGATTTGGAAATGCTCATAGACATAGTGTCTAACCTAAAAATTGAGGATACCTCTCAGTCAACCCAGATTATTAATACCATATCCCTGATTTTTGCCACTCTTAACAGGTTAAAGGCAGAGATAAAGAACAAGATATCTTCTTTGGGAGGCAAGGAGGCTAAGGCCGATTTTGCTGCCCAGATTAAACTGATTGACCAGAGTATTGTTAATGCACTGGACAGGGCAGATACTCCGGAGAAAACAGAGGAACTGCTTAATAAGATATCGGTTCAGCTGGAGGATTTGGAAGCACGTTTTGCCGATTATGAGGAGTTTACCGAATCGATAATCGAAAAAAGAGAAGAGGTTTATGCTGCTTTTGAAGCCAAAAAGAACGGCCTTACCGAGGCCCGAAATAAAAAGGCTGTTGCAATAGAGAATGCTTCACAGCGTATTCTTAAAAATGTGGCAGCAAAGGCACTTACGTTTAATTCGGTTGAGGACATAAACGGGTATTTTGCTTCCGACCTGATGATTGCCAAACTTCGTGATTTGGTAAAACAACTGGTGGAACTGGAAGATACAGGGAAGGCCGAGGCGATTGAAACCGAGCTGAAGTCGGCTCGTGAGGACGCTCTTCGCAAGCTTAAGGACAGACAGGAACTGTATGAGGACGGAGATAATATTATCCGTTTCGGTAACCACAGGTTTGCGGTAAATAAACAACCTCTGGATCTTACCATAGTTTACAGGAACGGCAGGCTGAATTATCACCTAACGGGAACCGATTTCTATCAGGAACTGAAAAGCGAGAGCCTGCTTTCATCACAAAAATACTGGGATCAGGAACTGGTTTCAGAGAACGATAATATTTACAGAGGTGCTTACCTGGCGTATAAAATATTCAGGAATTATAATCCTGAAAAGCTAAACGACTTTACCGATGAGCAACTGGCAAAACTGGTTAGTGATGAAACCTCTAAAAACTATACCGAAGGTTATGTAAAAGGGGTTCACGATGCCGATGCCACTAAGCTTTTAAAGGTACTGGTAACTAAGCACCATACATTGGGACTGTTACGTTACAGCCCGGTGGTTAGGGCTTATACACAATTCTTCTGGTACAGTTTGCCCGAAGAGCAACGCAATAAGCTAAACAGTAAAATAAAGGCTGCGGGAGGGGTTTTAAGTATTTTCCCAAACAGTACAGAGTTTGATTATATAGTTGAAGAACTTACGCAGGAAATAGAAAAATTCCTCGCTAAGGGAACCTTAAACAATGCCGGCAGTACAGATGCATATACCATTGCCGGTTACCTGTTTGAGGAACTTAAAAATGATGATGCCTTCAGTATAAGTCATAAAGCTTCGCAACTGGCTGATAGCTTTATAAAAATGCTGGAAAATAAGGGTGCCGCTGTGGCTTTTCGACATAATATTGAAAATGCCCCCGATACCGAAGCCGCTATACAGTTGGCAACCCAATGGGTGTCGTCGTTCCTGAGTCAGACAGGACAGCAGGACAGTAACGAATACATTTTTGAGGTAGCAGCATTACTGTTATACAGGCATGAACTTGCTGAGAAAAAGGTGAGCATTGAGCCCGATGAGAATATTACAGGCTTTGCAGGTTCTCATAATACGATAACCGATGGGGTTTACAAATTTCATTACCATCGTTTTACCGAACTTATGGAAAGGCATTTTACTGTTGATGTCCCTGCATTTGAGGCTTTCAGGGCAGAACGACATAGGCTTACCCAGCAGCTTAAAACCGATTTGAGGCTTAATGAGTTTATGCCAAAAGTATTGACCTCGTTTGTACGTAACAAACTTATCGATCAGGTGTATCTTCCGCTATTTGGTGATAACCTTGCCAAGCAGTTGGGTAGTGCAGGTGAGAACCGCCGTACCGATCGTTCGGGTATGCTTTTGCTGGTATCACCGCCGGGGTATGGTAAAACAACCCTTATGGAATACCTGGCAAACAGGCTGGGGCTGGTATTTATGAAAATAAACGGACCTGCCATAGGTCATGAGGTAACATCGGTAGACCCTTCGTCGGCAAATAATGCCGCAGCGAGGGAAGAGCTTAAAAAACTGAACCTTGCTTTGGAAATGGGGAATAACGTGATGCTATATCTGGACGATATTCAGCATTGCAGTCCTGAGTTCCTGCAAAAGTTTATTTCGCTTGCCGATAGTACCCGTAAGATTGAAGGTGTGTATAACGGACAGCCTAAAACGTATGACATGAAGGCCAAGAAATTCTGTGTGGTAATGGCGGGTAACCCGTATACCGAAACAGGAGAGAAGTTCCGCATACCGGATATGCTTGCTAACCGTGCCGATATTTACAACTTGGGTGATGTAATTGGCAATACAGCCCAACTGTTTGAGATGAGCCTTATAGAAAATGCGCTTACCTCAAACCCTGTACTGGCACAACTGGCCTCAAAAAATATGGACGACCTGTATCCGCTTATCACAATGGCCGAAACCGGTCAGCGTGACGGCTTGGAGCTAAAGGGTAACCATACTAAGCAGGATATTGAGACTTACATCTCATTGTTGGATAAAGTGATTAAGGTACGCAGGGTAGTGCTTAAGGCTAATTCGGCCTATATAGCATCGGCGGCGATGGAAGATGCCTACCGAACCGAACCGCCTTTCAGGTTACAGGGATCGTACCGTGATATGAACAAACTGGTAGGGAAAATTGTGCCTGTAATGAATGATGCCGAGATAGATACTTTACTTTTATCGCATTATCAAAACGAAACACAAACACTTACCAGTGCAGCAGAGGCAAACCTGTTAAAGTTTAAGGAAATGACAGGTATGTTGAACGAAGAAGATAAAGAGCGATGGGCTTCCATTAAGGAAACCTTCGTTAAAAATAACAAGCTGAAAGGCTTTGGTGACAAGAATGAGATGGCGCAGATGCTTTCGCAGGTAATGGAATTTACCGAGCATATAGAAGGTATAAAAGAAATACTGCGCCAGGGGCTGAGGGAGAAATAGCTATGAAAGAAGAAGCGGGGCAATTGCCCCGCTTTTTTATACATATATATGCCTTGCTGTTCTGTAGGTATTGGCATGTGCCTCAATAATAATTTTAATATCGGGGCTGTAACCGCCACCCATACTGCATTGTACAGGTATATTCAGTTTGTGGCACAGTGAAAGTACATACTCATCACGTTGCCTGCATCCGTCAATGGTACAACCTAATTTTCCCAACTTGTCCGAAGCCAATATATCTACCCCACTCAGGTAAAAAATAAAATCGGGCTTTTCGGTATCAATCAATTTCGGGAGTGTTTCCTCAAGTATAGAAAGGTATTTGCTATCTCCTGTATTATCTGGTAAGGCAATGTCAAGATCTGACGTTTCCTTTTTAAACGGATAGTTGCTTTTGCCATGTACGGAGAAGGTAAATATATCACTGTTACTTTCAAATATCTCGGCAGTACCGTTACCCTGATGCACATCCAGATCTACTATCAGTACCTTTTTTGCCAGTTTGTTATTAATGAGGTATTGTGCACCTATCGCCTGGTCGTTAAGCAAACAAAAAGCTTCACCCCTGTCGCTGTAGGCGTGGTGTGTGCCTCCGGCAATATTAAAGGCAATACCGTGTTCCATAGCCCTGTGGCAACCCCAAATAGTACCTTCGGCAATGCGTAGTTCCCTTTCTACCAGTTCTGCCGAAAGCGGAAAACCTATCTTTCTAACCGCACGGGGGTCGAGTGTAAGGTTTACCAGCTCGTCCACATATTCCTTTTTATGTACGGCAAGTATGTGTTGCATATCCGGCAGGGAAGGCGAATAGAAATCACTTTGTACAGCCGTACCTTCATGCAAAAGCTGTTGTGGCAGCAGTTCATACTTTATCATGGGAAAGCGGTGGCCTTCCGGTAACGGGTGTTTGTAAATAGGGTGGTAAGCTATGGGTAACATTAATAAAAAGAGAACATTTTCCAGAGTAAAAAAATAGCCAGCAGCGCCGCAAAGGTTGCCCCAATTATTTTAGCAAAATTGGTTCTGGCCGAACGAATAAAATAAAGTGAGGCAAAAATAAGCAATATCATTGGGAATAGTACAAGTCCCTGAGTGTTTCTGATAGTGTCAGGATAATACCTCATGTAAGCCGAACACATTTCGGGTTCGGTTTCATAGGTGTTGGCTACATTAACCCATAAAAAGATGTCTGCCAAAACGAAGATAATACAAAGCAGTGCGATAAAGGTTAGGAATTTTTTGGTGTTACTGCTCATAACGGTTTGAATTTAAATAATCTGCCTATATAAAGTTAGGTAATTTATTTTGCTTTAGGAGTTTATTTGTTGTGGTTTTGCCGTAATAATCAGTCGGTTGGTTAAATAAAGCTAACTTTATGGCACATTCCTATATATCGTTGTATTTTTGCAGGGAAAATGAGAAGACAGGCGTTTGTGTTTTACAACTGTAAAAAAGAGCCCTGCACTCGCAAAAACAATATATTATGGAATTTTTAGAACATTTAAACTGGAGATATGCTACCAAAGCCATGAGTGGCGAAAAAATAGCAGATGACAAAATAGAAAGGATTTTAGAAGCGGTAAGGCTTGCACCAACTTCCAGCGGACTGCAGCCTTTTGAGGTACTTGTGGTAAAGGGCGAAGAGCTTAAAAACAAGATCATGCCTGTAGCCAATAATCAAACCGTAATAAGAGACTGCTCGCACCTTTTGATATTTGCAGCATGGGATAATTATACCGAAGAACGCATTACAGAAACCTTTAAGAGTATGTATGCTGTGCGTGGTTTTAGCGAAAAATGGGATGAGTACCGTCAGTTTTTAATCAAGTCGTATGTAAACCGTCCGGCTGAGGTTAATTTTAACCATGCGGCACACCAGGCATATATCGCTTTTAGTTTTGCTATTGCAGCGGCGGCTACCGAAAAGGTGGATGCGACCCCTATTGAAGGTTTTAATCCTGAAGCGTTAGACGAACTTTTAGGTTTAGATAAGCAGGGCTTTAAAAGCGTACTGTTACTGCCTTTAGGTTACCGTGATGAGGAAAAAGACTGGTTGCTTACCATGAAAAAAGCCAGAAAGAGTAAAGAAGAACTGATTAAGGAATTAGATTAATCATAAAAGTAAAGGCTCCCGATTGGGAGCCTTTTTATTTTGTTGTCATTCTTACGGATGGAGGAATCTATTTAGAGATTTGCTTTGCCAGTCCGGCTTTTTTGCATCGTGTTTCGACTCCACTTCGTTACGTTCAAAACGACAGGATATTATAGTTTTTCAGTACAGATTAACTAATCATTTCACCATTGTTTACACCATCGGCATCCGGGTTAATGAAAACCAGTTTGCCATCTGTGTTTTCAGTCATTAGTATCATGCCCTGGCTCTCCACACCACGCAGTTTACGAGGAGCAAGGTTAACAAGTACGCTAACACGTTTACCGATAACATCTTCCGGTTTAAAGCTTTCGGCAATACCCGAAACAATAGTACGTACATCAATACCCGTATCAACCTTTAATACTAAAAGCTTATTGGCTTTCGGCATTTTTTTGGCTTCAAGAATAGTACCCGTACGGATGTCCATTTTGGCGAAATCTTCAAAGGTGATAGTTTCCTTTTGAGGCTCGGCTTTTTTATTAGCAGCATTGTTAGCTGTTTTTGTAGCCTCAAGTTTATCTACCTGTTTTTGTATTTCTTCATCTTCAATTTTAGCGAACAACAGTTCTGCCTGTCCTATCTGGTGGTTAGCAGGGATAAGCTCATGCTTGACAGCGATGTCATTCCATGAAAGTTTATGAGACGATCTTTCAGCATCATTAAAGCTCAGGGTTTCGTCAACAATTCCCATAGTCTGTACAGCATGAGGAACGTCATCTAACTTAAGGATGTCTTTAAGTTTAGCTGCTGTAAACGGCAGGAACGGCTCAGAAAGTACCGATAGGGCTGCGGCGATTTGCAGTGCCACATACATTTGTGTTTTTACTCTTTCCGGATTTTCCTTAACCATTTTCCAAGGTTCCTCATCGGCCAGATATTTGTTACCAAGGCGGGCAAGGTTCATCAGTTCGCCAAGGGCTTCCCTAAAGCGGTAGCGCTCTATAGAGCTTGCTATAACTGCAGGGTAGGCACGCATTTCGGTAAGTGTCGCCTCATCTACATCGGTAAACTCGTTTGGAGTAGGTATAACCCCGTTGTAATACTTGTTGGTAAGTACAACTACACGGTTAATAAAGTTACCAAAAATGGCAACCAGCTCATTATTGTTTCTTGCCTGGAAATCTTTCCAGGTAAAGTCGTTGTCTTTTGTCTCAGGAGCGTTAGATGTGAGTGCATAGCGTAGTACATCCTGCTTGCCCGGGAAATCTTCAAGGTACTCATGTAGCCATACTGCCCAGTTTTTAGAAGTAGACAGTTTGTTGCCCTCAAGGTTAAGGAACTCGTTTGCCGGTACGTTGTCAGGCAGTATGTACGATCCTTCAGCTTTAAGCATAGCAGGGAAAATCACACAGTGGAAAACAATATTATCCTTTCCTATAAAGTGTACCAGTTTAGTATCGTTACTTTTCCAGTAAGGTTGCCAGTCTTTACCTTCACGCTGAGCCCACTCTTTTGTAGAAGAGATATAACCAATAGGCGCATCAAACCAAACGTAAAGTACTTTACCTTCGGCACCTTCTACAGGTACAGGGATACCCCAGTCAAGATCACGGGTTACCGCACGTGGTTTAAGTCCGTCATCCAGCCATGATTTTACCTGACCGAATACATTAGGTTTCCAGTCGTTTTTATGACCTTCCAGTATCCACTCCCTTAAAAAGGCATCATACTGATCCAGCGGAAGGAACCAGTGTTTGGTTTCTTTTAAAACCGGTTTAGATCCGGTTATGGTCGATTTTGGGTTAATAAGATCGGTAGCGTTAAGTGACGAACCACATTTTTCGCACTGGTCACCATAAGCCTCCTCGTTGCCACATTTAGGACAGGTACCCGTTACAAAACGGTCGGCCAGGAACTGGTGTGCTTCCTCATCATAAAGCTGCTCGGTCACTTCCTCAATAAATTTACCCTCATCATACAGCTTTTTGAAAAATTCACTGGCTGTTTCATGGTGTACTTTTGCAGAGGTACGCGAATAGTTGTCAAAAGAGATTCCAAAATCCTCAAAAGACTGTTTGATAATATTATGGTACTTATCAATTACCTGCTGTGGGGTAATGCCTTCTTTTTTAGCTTTCATAGATATGGCTACACCATGCTCATCACTTCCGCATATAAAAGCCACGTCTTTACCCTGTAACCTCAGGAAACGCGAATAAATATCAGAAGGAACATAAACACCCGCCAGGTGGCCTATGTGTATAGGACCATTGGTATAAGGCAATGCTGCCGTAACAGTATATCTTTTTGGATCTTGTAACATCTCGAAAATTTAAATTGAAACGCAAAAGTACGAATAATTAGCGTTATTTTTTCTACCTTATTATAGTAATGCTGCCCTGCTTAATTTTGTATAATTGTTAAGAATTGAGATCGGGCTTAGTCCATATTTTTCGTTAAGTTTGTTTAACTGAAAAAATAAACGAATGCAAAGGAGAATCACGTTTTTAAAAGCCGTTTTAGTTTTAACAGTAATACAGTTCACATCCCAAATACAAGCACAAAACCTTATGAAAATTCCGCCATATCTTACTAAACGAGATACTGTGGCTATTGTTGCCACTGCCCGTAAAATTGAAGCACAGCACCTACAACCGGCCATAGATTTGCTTAAAAGCTGGGGGCTTAACGTGGTGCTGGGTAAAACCATTGGTAAGGAAAACAATCAGTTAGCCGGGGCCGACTGGCAACGTGCAACCGATTTTCAGGAGATGATAGATAACCCGTCCATAAAAGCGGTATGGTGTGCTAAAGGAGGTTACGGTACCGTGAGGATGATAGACAGGGTAAAATTTGACAACTTCAAAAAACACCCTAAATGGATTATAGGGTTTAGTGATGCTACCGTACTGCATAGCCACATCAATACTATGGATATAGCTACCATACACGGTATTATGTGTGTAAGTACACTATATGCTACCAGTGAGGCTAAGGAAACCCTTCGCAAAGCATTGTTTGGAGAAAAGCTGGAATATAATATTGAGCCGCATGAGTTCAACAAACCGGGCAAAGCTACAGGAGAGCTCGTTGGGGGGAATCTATCGGTGCTGTATAGTATTGTGGGATCAGAATCGGAAGTGGATTATAAAGGTAAGATTCTTTTTATTGAAGACCTTGATGAATACCTGTACCATATAGACCGAATGATGATGAATCTGAAACGTAACGGTTATTTTAAAAATGTAAAAGGGATTATTATAGGTGGTATGACCAAAATGAATGATAACGACATCCCGTGGGGGCATGATGCTCTCGAAATTATTAGGGATATTACTAAAGACTACGATATTCCTATCTGTTTCAATTTCCCTGCCGGGCATATGAAAGATAACAGGGCGCTTGTTATGGGTAAGGAAATTACCCTTGAGGTAACTGCCAAAGGCACTAAAGTGGTGTTTGAATAATGGCTGAGCATAACGACCTTGGCAAACAGGGAGAAGAGCTTGCAGCCGACTTTTTACGGAAAAACGGCTATGATATACTGGAAACCAACTGGGTGTATCAAAAGGCCGAAATTGATATTATTGCCCGTAAAGCCGATACCCTGGCTGTTGTGGAAGTAAAAACAAGATCGAGCCTCGATTTTGGGCTTCCGCAGGATTTTGTGACCCCAAAAAAGATAAAATTACTAGTAAAAGCTGTAGATGAATATGTTACGGTTAACGACCTTGATGTAGAGATACGTTTTGATATAATATCGATTTATAACAAAAATGGAGATTTTGTTATAGAACATATAGTTGACGCTTTTTTTTATTTTTAGTTGTTAAATATTTAACAATTATTTTTATTTTTTATATTTGTTACGGGAAAAGACTTTACGTAACAACCATTTAAGCTATGAAAACTATTTCTTCTGTAGTGGAACACTACATCAAGACCAAGCCCTTTTTATTAAGTGCTTTGTCACAAGGGATTATTAACCTTACTTCCCTTGCAAGAACCATGATGCCGGAACTTGAACAGGAGATAGGGAAAGATGTAAAACAGGGAGCCGTTGTAATGTCCCTTAAACGACTTTCTGAAGACCTTGATTTCAGGGTGAATCACAAAATTGTAAAAGTACTGCGATCTATTGGCGAGATTACGGTAAGATCATCTCTGACTGATTATACTTTTGCTATTTCCGACACGATTTTAAACAAACAGGCCGATTTGATTTCAAATATCAATTCGTTCCCTGAGGTTTTCTATACCTCTTCAAGAGGTGTAAACGAAACTAATATCGTGGTAAGTTCATCCATCAATCACATCGTCGAGAAACTTTTTGTCGACGAAAAACAAATTGAACGTACCGATAACCTGGCCTCTATTACTGTAAAACTTCCAAAGGATAATATTTCTACTCCGGGGGTTTATTACTACATTTTCCAGAGACTGGCGTGGGAGGGTATTATCATTAACGAGGTAATTTCAACTTCTTATGAGTTTACCATACTGGTAAGCGAGCAGGAGGTAGATGTTGCTTTTAAGGTTATTAAAGACCTAAAGAATCTAAGCTAATCAAAGTAAAAACGATTATTGCAAAATATTACTTTCAATAAACCCTTTCTTTTTTAGAAGGGGTTTATTGTTTTATTGAAAAATTAGATATACTTTTGTAGAGTGATTAGTCGGTCAGTGTAAAAAATGGATAAACAGGAAATCATATTAACTACAGCTTTAAGGCTTTTTGTGCAAAACGGGTTCCATGCAACCCCTACCAGCAAAATAGCTAAGGAGGCCGGTGTGGCAAATGGTACGCTGTTTCATTATTATAAGACCAAAGAAGATCTTATCGTTTCGCTTTATCTCTATATAAAATCGAAGATGGGGGCTTATATAGAAGAGCATGTTAAGCCCGATACTGATGCCAAAACCTATTTTAAAGGACAGTTTAAAGCTGTACTGGAGTGGTCTATGGAAAACAGGGATGAGTTTTATTACACTCAGTTGTTTACCAATTCGCCGTTTGCAGCATTATTGTCGCCCGAAGAGGTAAAGAAGTCATTAAAAAAGAGTTGCGACCAGATACAGGAGGCTATTGATGCCGGAGTGATAAAGGCGCGTGATGTCGACTTTATCTACACTATTATGGGGAGTCATATTTTCGGGCTGTATACCTACCTTATCAAAAATAATTTCAGCAAAGCAAAACAACAACAGGTAATACAGGAGAGTTTGGATATGCTTTGGGGTATGTTGGCGTAAAAAAAATTTGAATATAAATTAGAGTGAGTAGTCAATCTATATAATGAGAAGAATTAAAAAAATAATTAAAAGAATATTTATGTCAATACTAATTGTCATAGCGTTGCTGGTAGTGGCAACAGCTATTTTTATGCAGCAGCCACAGTTTGGTAAACAGCCGGCAGGGGCAAGGCTGGAAAGGATTAAACAGTCACCCAATTATAGGGACGGCAAATTCCAGAATCTTAGCCATACACCTGATTTGGCCGAAGGTACCAGCTATTACACTGTATTTAAGGAATTTTTCTTTGGGAAAAAGGAACGTAATAAACCAAAGGACAGCATCCCTACCAAGAAAGAAGACCTGTTGTATTTAGATCCTAAGGAAAATGTACTGGTGTGGTTTGGACATTCATCCTACTTTATGCAGGCAGACGGTAAGACCATATTGGTAGACCCTGTATTTAGCGGAAGTGTATCACCGGTTAGTTTTACTAATAAGGCATACCCTGGGAGTGATGCCTATACGGTAGATGACCTGCCCGAAATAGATGTGCTTTTTATAAGTCATGATCATTGGGATCATCTGGATTATGAAACCATTTTACAACTGAAACCTAAAGTGAAAAAAGTGGTAACGGGATTAGGAACGGCACAGCATCTTGAATACTGGGGGTATGATACTGCCATTATTGAGGAAAAGGATTGGGGTGAGCATGTGGATTTAGGAGATGGGTTTACGGTAGATGTTACTCCGGCAAGACATTTTTCGGGTAGAGGCTTTGGCAGGAATAAGGCACTTTGGGTTTCGTTTGTATTTAAAACGCCAACCATGAAACTGTTTTTGGGAGGTGATTCGGGATACGACTATTTCTTTAAGGAGATAGGTGATAAGTATGGGCCTTTTGATCTTGCCATACTGGAATGTGGGCAATACAACGAATACTGGAAATACATACACATGATGCCCGAGCAGGTAGCACAGGCAGCAATCGATTTGAAGACTGAAAGGTTAATGCCGGTACACTGGTCAAAATTCTCGCTGGCGCTGCATGCCTGGGACGAATCTATTAAAACGGTAACCGAAGCTGCAGCAGAAAAGAACCTGCCGTTACTAACACCTATGATTGGTGAAAAGGTAAATATTATAGGGGAACCTGTTAAAGAAGAATGGTGGAATACTATAGAGTAATAAAAAAGCACTGATACAATCAGTGCTTTTTTATTTTATTCAAAAACCATATCAAGAAGCTCCTTGGCTTTCTTCACTGATTTTACATTATCAAAAGTAATAAGTAGTCGCAGTCCGTTTTTGGTTTGTTTTTCCTTCATACGGATAAGCGACGGATTTTTTTGTACAAACTGAAGTACCTTATGGAAATTGCCCGACTGGTAAAAAGCCGATTGTTGATCTGATACGAAGTAACCAAGCATTTTCCCCTGTTTAAGTAACAGTTTTTCAATACCCATTTTTGTAGCGACCCATTTAATACGCATACTGGTAAGCAGTGCCTCTGCCTGTTTTGGCAATGCCCCGAAACGGTCAATTAACTTCTGTTCAAAAGCTACCAGTTCTTCCTCATTTTTAATATTACCCAGTTCGTTATAAAGGTTAAGCCTTTCGGTAATGTTATTTACATACTCGTCAGGGAACAGCAGTTCGAAGTCGGTATCAATCTGTATGTCTTTTACATATTCTTTTTCGGTAGTGCCTTCCACTTCCTCATACAGGTCCTTAAACTCATTTTCTTTAAGTTCCTCTATGGCTTCGTTCATAATTTTCTGGTAGGTTTCAAAACCTATCTCGTTTATAAATCCGCTTTGCTCACCACCCAGTAGGTCTCCCGCGCCACGAATCTCAAGGTCTTTCATGGCAATGTTAAACCCACTGCCTAAATCGCTAAACTGTTCCAGCGCCTGTATACGCTTACGGGCATCTTCAGTCATGGCAGAATAAGGAGGCGTGATAAAGTAGCAAAATGCCTTTTTATTACTTCGCCCTACACGCCCGCGCATTTGGTGCAGATCGGAAAGTCCGAAGTTATTCGCATTGTTTATAAAAATGGTATTGGCATTAGGTACGTCAAGTCCGCTCTCAATAATGGTAGTAGCTACCAGTACATCAAAATCACCATCCATAAAGGCAAGCATAAGCTCTTCCAGTTTTTTACCTTCCATTTGGCCATGGCCTACACCTACTTTGGCTCCCGGTACAAGACGTTGTATCATTCCGGCAACCTCCTTAATATTCTCAATACGGTTGTTTATAAAGTATACCTGTCCGCCACGCTGTATCTCATACGAAATAGCATCGCGTATAATTTCCTCATTAAAACCTACCACCTGTGTTTCTATAGGGTAACGGTTAGGAGGGGGCGTAGTGATTACAGATAAGTCCCTTGCTGCCATCAGTGAGAACTGAAGCGTTCTTGGAATAGGGGTAGCTGTTAGGGTTAGGGTATCTACGTTTTGGGCAATAGTTTTAAGCTTGTCCTTAACATTAACACCAAATTTTTGTTCCTCATCTACGATTAAAAGCCCAAGGTTTTTAAATACCACATTTTTATTGGTAAGCTGATGCGTTCCTATAATAATGTCCAGTTTGCCGTCGGCAAGGTCTTTAAGCGTTTCGCTTTTTTGTTTTGCTGTACGGAAACGGTTAATGTAGTTTATGGAAACAGGCATGTCCTTTAAACGTTCGCGAAATGTTTTATAATGCTGAAAAGCCAGTATGGTAGTAGGTACCAGTATGGCAACCTGCTTACCGTTGTCTACCGCCTTAAAAGCTGCACGTATGGCAACCTCTGTTTTACCAAAGCCCACATCACCACACACAAGGCGGTCCATTGGGCGTTCACTTTCCATATCGGCTTTTACATCACGGGTTGCCGTAATTTGATCGGGAGTATCCTCATAAATGAAAGATGATTCCAGTTCGGCCTGCAGGTAACTGTCGGGAGCATATTGGAAACCTTTTTCCAGTCTGCGCTTTGCATACAGTTTTATAAGATTAAAGGCAATATGCTTAACCCTGGCTTTGGTTTTTTGTTTAAGGGTTTTCCATGCGCTCGATCCCAGTTTGTAAATTTTGGGAGGTGTACCGTCTTTTCCGTTGTACTTGGATATTTTGTGCAGCGAGTGGATGCTTACATATACTATGTCGTTATCGGCATATACCAGCTTGATGGCTTCCTGTGTTTTGCCCTCTACCTGTATTTTCTGTAATCCGCCAAACTTACCAATACCGTGGTCAATATGGGTAACATAATCACCTACTGATAATGAGTTAAGCTCTTTAAGCGTAATAGTTTGTTTTTTGGAATACCCGTTCTTGATATTGAACTTATGGTAACGTTCAAATATCTGGTGATCGGTATAACAAACCAGTTGGTTTTCCTCGTCTATAAACCCTTCGTAAATAGGGAATACAATGGTTTTATATTGCTTACGGATATCTTCATGATTTGCTTCGTCAAGGCTT
Source organism: Flavobacterium rhizophilum (assembly GCF_046000485.1). Taxonomy (NCBI): domain Bacteria; kingdom Pseudomonadati; phylum Bacteroidota; class Flavobacteriia; order Flavobacteriales; family Flavobacteriaceae; genus Flavobacterium; species Flavobacterium rhizophilum. The sequence goes on along the minus strand of NZ_JBELQB010000006.1, from coordinate 72,646 downwards.
TCAAAAATATCATGAAAACGTTTGGCCTGCGATTCGCTTGAGCAAAACAGGTAGTTTTTATATCCGTTAGTATGATTGTCGTTAAGGTTGTTAAGCAGTAGGTCAAACTGTTTGTTAAACGACGGCTGTGGCTGAATGTAAAACTCAAAGGTTTTTTGGGTTTTAAATATCGGTTTGGAGCCCATCTCGGCAACCGTAAAATCCAAAGCCTTTTTTATGAACGACTGCTGGTTAAGGAAAAGTTCTTCGGGTGAAGCGTGCTTAATATCCTTGCTTAGTTTTTCGAAGGCATCGCCCGCCTTGTTGAACAGGTTGTCCAGCTGGCTTAAAAGTCCTTCGGTATTTTGTATAAAGAGTACGGTTTTTTCGTTTATGTAGTCTAAAAAGCTTTCGCGGCTTTCCTGCATAAACTTGTTTTCCATGTTAGGGATAACCGTTATTTTTTTCTGCTTTTCGAGAGACAGCTGCGTTTCCACATCAAAGGTACGTATACTGTCTACCTCATTACCAAAGAATTCTATACGGTAAGGGTTATCGTTAGAGAACGAGAACACGTCTACAATACCACCACGAACGGAGAATTCTCCAGGTTCGGTTACAAAATCCACACGGCGAAACTCATATTCAAACAATACCTCATTTATAAAATCTATAGATACCTGATCGCCCACAGCCACCTTAAGGGTATTCTTATCTAAGTCCTTACGGGTAACTACCTTTTCAAAAAGTGCTTCTGAGTACGAAACAATAACAGCCGGTTTTTTACGTGAGTTGATTCGGTTAAGTACCTCGGCCCTTAGCAGTACATTGGCATTATCAGTTTCTTCTATCTGGTATGGCCTGCGATAGGAACCCGGGTAAAACAACACATCATCTGTACCTATAAGCTGTTCCAGATCGTTAAGGTAATAGGCAGCCTCTTCCTTATCTTTTAGTATAAGCAGGAACGGAAGCTGGGTTTGCCTGAATAATGGGGCCATAACAAATGACAGGGACGAACCCACAAGCCCTTTTATATGCAGTTTGTTTTCACGCTGCTGCAGGCTTTCACTAATTTGTTTTACTTTGGCCGACTGGCTGTATTTTTCTAAAATTTCCGGTTTCAATTTTCTGATTTCGGTTTTAGGTCTCTTTTAATGGGAGATACGGGTTTTAAAAACTGTGGGTTTTGAGGTTTTATCTGTAGTTTTTGTTTGGCGTCTTTTCCGTCGGGTATCATATCCGGATTCGCCATACGAATGGTATCTAAAGCTTTAAGTAAATCTTCTTCGCCTTTCTCTTTCGGGATTTCACTTAGTTTTACCAGTTCATCCAGCTGATTTTGCAGAGAGATGGTTTCTTTAGTAATCTCACTAATAGCACTAATAATTTTATCCTTTTGTACCACATCAAGATTAATGTAAGTGTAAAGGGTTCTTATTTTGGTTACCACTACCATAATACGGCTTCTTACCTGTGGCTTGTCAAAAAATGCAGGTATGTTCTTGTTTAAGTCATCAGCTTTTTCGGCTATGGTTTTTACCTTATTTCGGTATGCGGTTAGCGAACCTGTAGGTTTATCGGCAAGTTCACTTTTAAAACTGTGCCACTCGTTCCAGCCTTCCAGTTTGGCTTTTACACGTGGTGTTACTTTTGGGACATCAAACTTCCAGTTTTCACTTATAACCTTTAAAATGGCTTCACTCTGTTCTTTAGCCCTTAGTGCTTCGGCTTCCCTTATTTTTTCGTCGTCTTTGCAGGACAATACTAGGGAAGTAAAGCAAAATAATATAATAAGTTTTAAATACTTCATAGCGTTTTTATTGCAAAGCAAATTTACAAATGTTAGGCCAATATGCCTGCGTGCCCATAAAATAATTAGTATGAAATAAAAACAGGCTTCATTTTAAGGATATGGCAATAAGGTTAATAAGTAAATCACAATCTTTAAAAAAATTGTTTTATATAGCAGGTAAATAAATGGATTTGATAATGCTAAAACGTTATCTTTGCAGCCACTAAACTTAAAATTATGGGTGCTATTCTAATTATTGGAGCCTGTGGGCAAATTGGGACAGAATTAACCAAAAAGCTAAGAAGTATTTACGGTACAGATAATGTAATCGCTTCAGATGTAAGAAAAACAGATCCTGAGTTTGTTGAATCAGGGCCGTTTGAAGTAGTAAATGCCTTGGATTTTAATCAGATTGAAGAGGTTATTGAGAAATACAATGTGACTGATGTTTACCTGATGGCTGCACTACTATCGGCTACTGCCGAGAAAAACCCTGCCTTTGCATGGGATTTGAACATGAACTCACTTTTCCACGTGCTTAACTTAGCCAAAGCCGGGAAAATCGAAAAAATATTCTGGCCTTCAAGTATCGCTGTGTTCGGGCCTACAACGCCTAAACAAAATACACCACAGTATACTGTAATGGAGCCTTCTACCGTATATGGTATCTCTAAACAATCAGGTGAAAGGTGGTGCGAGTACTACCACAACTTATATGGTGTGGATGTGAGAAGCATCCGTTACCCGGGGCTTATAAGCTGGTCTACATTACCTGGTGGCGGTACTACTGATTATGCGGTTGATATTTACCACAAGGCACTGGAAAACGGCACATACAACTGTTTTCTTAGTGAGGAAACAAGACTGCCAATGATGTATATGGATGATGCTATTCGTGCTACTGTAGAGATTATGCAGGCACCTGCCGAGAATATCAAAATACGTTCTTCATACAACCTTTCGGCAATGGATTTCACCCCGAAAGAGATTACAGAATCGATTAAGAAACACATGCCGGATTTCACCATCTCTTATGAACCTGACTTCCGCCAGAAGATAGCCGACAGCTGGCCGCAAAGTATTGACGACAGCAGTGCAAGAGAGGACTGGAACTGGAAACATGAGTTTGACCTTGATGCTATGACAACAGATATGTTAGAGCATTTAAGTGCCAAAGCAGAATAATAAAAGAAGCCCCAATAATTCGGGGCTTTTTTATTTCCATGTCGACTGAAATGTAGTGAAATGGACAAATCTGGTTATAAATAGCTGATATTTCTCACTTCGCTATACTGCGTATCGAAATGACAGAATATTGGAGTAGTTACTTTTTCTCTTTCAGTTTCTGGATATAAGCATCTTCATATTTTGCCTTTAAAGGGATTACTTCACTGGTAACTTCGTTAGGTATGGTCATGGAAAGTACATAGTGTTTTATTTTCCATTCACCTCCCTGTTTTTCCAGTACACCCGATCCCCGGCAGCCTTTCATCCAGGTGTCAAGCAGTTCATCAAACCAAGCAGTTTTACCATTTTTACTGAAATAAATATTTCGTTCAAGAGCTTTAAAGTCCCAGGCACGTCCTTTGTCAAAGTAAGGTTTAGAAAAAGCGGCAAAGGCTTTTTTGTCCCAGTTTTCGGTAGCATCGGTACCTATGTATATGCCATCGTCGGCTATCTTGTCAAAGTATCCGTTATAGTCGGCTTCAGCAGCTGCAGCATGCCAGTCGTTTAGTAATTGGTTAATAACAGCTTTTTCCTTTTTAGGGTTTATGGAGGTATGTTTGGGTATAAGTAGTGTTGTTCCTATGGATAATACAGAAAGCAACAGAAATAATTTTTTCATAAATACGTTTTAAGTAAAAATAGTAATTAAATGAGACACCTTTACCTTTTACTGCTTTTTAGTTATGCAGCCTGTTTTTCTCAAAAGGCAAAAATTATTGCTTACAGGCTTCTTGTCGAAGATGATGATGGACCCTGCTCAGTAAAGATATATGTAGAGGAATACAGGAAGTTAGGTTTTAAAGGGTTTTCATGGTATGTAATGGCGGAATCTGATGATGAAAAACTTGCAGAAAGATTACTTTCATTAAAAAAGGAAGCTAAGGAGTGGAGTGGAGTGCCACATGGTTGTGGCAATAACTATGGCGTTATAGGAGCAGGGGGTATGATCCATAATATGATTGTGGTAGAGAAGGAAGAGTTTAGGGATACTCTTTTTACAACAGCTGATAATAATCGTATTGTTTTTCCTGAAATGACAAAAGCTTATATAGATGAAAAAGGAGTGTTTAAAGAATCACTTACAGGAATTATAAAAGAATTTTTTGAATTTGATTTTACCAAGGATATTGAAGGGATGAGGATGATTGATTTTCCAAGTGAGAACCCTGACATAGTTTTGTTTAAAAGTAAAAACCTCAAAGGTTTTACTAAAGATAAATTTGAAAAACAATTTGGAAAACTAACCCTTGTTGATAAAGTGAATAACTATGGCAGGAAGGAGTTTGTGTACAGCTTAAACGGAGACATCTATACTTTTGAAGATGATGTTAGGCTGATTAGTGTTGAGGTAAATAACCCTGATTCAGGATGGGGAATAGATGGCTTATCCATAGGCAGTAAACAGGAGCTTTTTTTAGAAAAGTACCCTGAATCAATGTCGTTTAATGTTATTAGTTCAAAGAAATTTGAAGACTACAAAAAGGAACAGTTACACTGGCTTCGTTTTAACGAGAGCGAAGGTTCTATAGGTTACTGGATTAAAGATGGTGTACTAAATCGATTTGTAATACACTATTAAAACCCTAATATCAGTTTGGCAATGGTAAAGTAAATAAGGATACCGCAAATATCGTTACTGGTGGTAATAAACGGACCCGTAGCCAAAGCAGGGTCAATACCTACTCTGTTAAGGAAAATAGGTATAAAGGTGCCTATAAGTGAAGCAATGATAATAACCGAAACCAACGATACACTTACCGTTAGTCCAAGTTCGTAGCTAACACCTAAAATGATATGGCTCCCGGCAATAAGGATAATAGCCAGTAACGAACCGTTTAAAAGGCTTAAAAGGATTTCTTTAATAAGCCTTCTCCACAATGATCCGCTAATACTGTTGTTTGCTAAACCCTGTACAATAATCGCAGAGGATTGTACGCCAACATTACCTGCCATTGCGGCAATAAGCGGGGTGAAAAAGAAAAGTTCCCTATGGTTGTCCATAGCGCCACTAAAAGTGTTTAGCAGTCTTACACTAATAAAACCACCCAAAAGAGCTAAAACAAGCCATGGCAGTCTCGCGCGGGTAAGTTCGATTATGCTGTCATCGGCCTCTACGTCTTGCGAGATACCTGCTGCCAGCTGATAATCCTTGTCGGCCTCTTCCTTAATAACGTCTACGATGTCATCAATGGTAATGCGGCCCACGAGCCTGCCAAGCTCATCTACAACCGGAATCGCTTCCAGGTCATATTTTTGCATTATACGTGCTACCTCCACATCTGGGGTATCCACTTTTACAAAATCCACTTTAGGGATATATACTTCTCTAATAGGGGTTTTGGTAGAGGTGGTAAGCAGGTCTTTAAGAGATAATCGCCCTTTTAGTCTGTTCTCATCGTCTACCACATAAATGGAGTGTACACGCTGTACATTTACAGCCTGTTCTCTCATTTCCTTTACACAGGTAAGTACGTTCCAGTTTTCATTAACCTTTACAAGCTCCTTACCCATCAAACCACCGGCACTGTCTTCATCATAGCGCAAAAGGTCAACAATGTCTTTTGCGTGCTCTACGTCTACAAGTTCAGAGATTACCTCTTCCTTACGGTCCTGAGGCAGTTCGGCAATAATATCGGCAGCGTCATCGGTACTAAGTTCGTCAAGCTCTTCGGCAATTTCTTTTGACGAAAGCTCACGAAGGATTTTCTCCCTTACTTCCTCATCAATTTCCAGAAGTATCTCGGCCGTCTTTTCGCTGTCAAGTATGTGGAAAATATAAATAGCGCCGGAGTCGTCCAGCTCGCCCATAATTTCGGCGATATCAGCATAGTGAATATCCTCAAGGAGATCCTGTAATTCCTTTTCACGGTTTTCACTTATTAATTGCTCTATCTGAGCAATAAAATCCCTGCTGATTTTAAACTCCATTAGCCGCTATTTTTTTTGTTAGTTCAATAAAGTCCTCCGTAGACAGTTGCTCCGGACGAAGGCCAAAGATACTATCTTCCTTTAAATTATCAGAAAGATTGAATGTTTTTAAACTGTTACGAAGTGTTTTTCTGCGCTGGTTAAAGGCGGTTTTCACTACATTAAAAAACAATTTCTCGTTTACAGGCAGTTTATAATTTTCCTTTCTCTTTAAACGCAGTACCCCTGACTTTACCTTTGGAGGTGGGCTAAATACGTTTTCAGATACGGTGAACAGGTATTCGGCCTCATAAAAAGCTTGTGTTAGCACCGATAGGATTCCGTAGGTCTTGCTGCCTTTTTTCTCACAAACACGCTCGGCAACCTCCTTTTGGAACATCCCTGCAAACTCAGGAATACGGTCGCGCATTTCAAGTGCACGGAAAACAATTTGAGACGAAATGTTATACGGGAAATTCCCTATTATGGCAAAAGGTTCATCGCCAAAAACCTTGGTAATGTCATACCTTAAAAAATCTTCAGATATGATTTTGCCATGTAGCTTAAAGTAATGTGCATTAAGATATTCAACCGATTCATTATCAATCTCAATAACATAGGTGTCTATGGGTTTTTCCAAAAGGTATTTGGTAAGTACCCCCATACCGGGACCTATTTCCAGTATTTTTTTATACCCTTCCAGTGTTAGGGCATCGGCTATGTTCTTAGCAATATTTTCGTCTGTAAGGAAATGCTGCCCAAGGTGTTTTTTGGCTCTAACTTTATCCATCTTCATTTATATATGAGCCTGCAAGCTGTACAGGCTACAGGCAGCGGGTTGTTTATTAACGTTTAAACTCGTGCAGTAATTCAAGTTCGGTTCTAAAGGCAAGCATTTTGTCGCCAAAAAGTCTCATACCTTCTTCCCTAAACTTAGGTGCATCTTCCTGATAGTATCTTTCCAGCATTTCTTTACTCTCTGTAAAGTACTGTATGGAGTAGGTAGTACCACCCATTTCCTCAACAATCATTACCCTTACCATTTTAGCTTCGGTAAACTTTCCGGTAGCCAGTATTTCAGGAATGTGCTTGTCCTTCATCCAGTTAACCCACTGGTCGTGAACAGAGTCGTCTATATTTATTGTTACGTTGTATATTATCATGAAATGTAAGTTTGGTGATTTATTATTCCCGTTATTAGGGATAATCAATGCAAAGGTACAATTATTAACTAACTATTTGCATCACCGCGAAGGAGCCTGTATTGTTTACGGGCCTCAACAAAGTGAATACTGTCTTCGTGATTAAAAATGACCTTTTCATACAAAGGCATTGCTTTTTCGGGGTCTTCCAGTATTTTGTTGTATATCTCAGCCGAATAGAACAGGGCTTCGTCAATATAAATTCCTTCGGCATAATTGTCTATTATCTGTTTGTAGTACTGCAGGGCAAGGTCATACTGTTTTAAATCTTCATACATACGGCCTATACGCAAAAGGGTAACATCCTGTATACTTTCGGTTTTATCGTTTGCCAGTATATCTTTAAATCCGTCAAGGGCTTCCTGTTTTTTATTTTGGTACAGCTTATAGTCGGCCTTTGCAAATTTCTTTAAAGCCGTTTGGGTACTGTCTTCAACTGTATTGTCTATAATCAGCAGGTAAAGCTCAAGCGCATCGTTTGCAATAAGCTGTGATGACGAAGATTTTAAAACTTTAAGCTGTTTTTGAGCCCATTCAAAATCTCCTTTAAAATAACTGGCTTTTGCAACCTTAAGGCTCGCTTCGTGTGCTACCTCATCGTTTTTAAGTTCGTCTTCAATCTGGGCATAATAAATAATTGCCTGGTTAAATTTCTCATCCAGCAATAGTATATCAGCCAGTTTCATTTTTACTTCAGCCTTTTGATAACGGTTAAGCCCTATTTCCAGTGCCTGATTAAGCGTTGCTATACCGGTATTACTTTCTTTAAGGTAGAAAGCCTCAAAGTCAGCTTTGAGTATTTGCAGGTCAATGGTGTTTGGACCGCTGCCATATTGTTCCAACAGATCGTTTATACGTTGTTTAATAGCTGTAAAATCACTTTCGTTAGCGTCTTTAATATCAGCAGATATCAGGTATTGATGTGCATAGAGCTGCACCGAAGCAACATCACTGTTTTCAAGAATGTAAGTGAAAATTTCCCTCGCTGTTTCCGTTTCGTTTTCTTCGGCAGCAAGCCTTGCCAGTGTAATAATGCTACTAAAGGTGTTTGGATCACGCCTGTAAATGGCTTTTTGCTGAATGAATGCTTTGCCATAATCTTTTTGCTGAACATAGTACCAGCTTAGAAATTCGTTCCAGAAAATATCCTGATTTTTTTGTGTATTTACCAACAGTGCTTTGCGAAGCGCATCGTTAAAAGACTCCTGAGCATCCTGTATCATGAACCTTGAAAGCTGATTTTTTACAATAGGCAGGTTATGCGGATTGTTATAGGCGAAACTAAGCAGTTTTTCGATCATCAAATCCATATTGCCCAGTTGTCCCTGTAATACTGCCGTTTGGTAATCAAAGTTCATGCTTTTGTTTATGGCTGTAGCAGTTTCATAAGCCTTAATAGCCTTTTCAGGCAAAATTTTCTGCTCAAAGTTTTGGGCTACTGCATATACGTTTGTGGCATTTTCATTGATTGAATTAATCGCTTTTTCGTAATTACTTTCGGCTTTTTCAGTGTTGCCCTGTAACTGATAGTTATACCCCAGCTCTACATACAAAAATGGTCTTTTTGTTTTTTCCAGCCTTTCGATAATCAGTTCCTCAGCCTTATTATATTGTTGCATTTGCTGATAGCAGGCTACGGTTTTTTGAAGAAAAAAGGTATTACCCGGATGTGAAGCCTCCAAATCCTGGTATATAAGCAGGGCTTTTTCAAACTCGCCTCTCTCAAAATAGTTTTGAGCCAGCTGTTCGTTTTGGGCAAATACCGCAACCGACCATATAAGGACTATAAAGGCAAATACTTTTTTCATAAGCCAATTTGTTTTTTATTACAAAAAACGCGGGTAATACCTGTTTTAGCATTACCCGCGTTTTGGTATAGTAACAAATTTACTAATTAATTATATCAAAACCGGTGTACGGACGTAAAACTTCCGGTACTACAATACCTTCCGGAGTCTGGTAGTTTTCAAGTATACCAGCCAGTACCCTTGGTAATGCCAGTGAGCTTCCGTTTAAGGTGTGTGCCAGTTGGTTTTTACCGTCTTTATCACGGAAACGAAGCTTAAGCCTGTTTGCCTGGAAGGTCTCGAAGTTAGAAACCGAACTGATTTCCAACCAGCGGTCCTGTGCAGTTGAGAACACCTCAAAGTCATAAGTAAGTGCTGCAGTGAAGCCCATATCGCCACCGCATAGGCGTAATATTCTGTATGGAAGTTTTAGTTCCTGTAAAAGCATTTTTACGTGTTCTACCATTCCGTCAAGAGCAGCATAACTGTTATCAGGGTGTTCTACCCTTACAATTTCTACCTTGTCAAACTGGTGTAAACGGTTAAGTCCGCGCACGTGTGCACCATACGATCCTGCTTCTCTCCTAAAACACGGAGTGTAAGCCGTACAAAGCACAGGCAGTTCATTTTCCTGAACAATAACATCTCTAAAGAAGTTGGTTACAGGAACCTCAGCCGTAGGGATAAGGTACATATCGTCCATACCTACATGGTACATTTGCCCTTCTTTATCCGGTAGCTGCCCAGTACCATAACCCGAAGCCTCGTTAACAAGGTGAGGCACCTGGTATTCTTTATAGCCTGCTTCTGTATTTTTGTCTAAGAAATAGGTAATAAGCGCACGCTGTAGCCTTGCACCCTTGCCTTTGTATACAGGGAAACCTGCCCCGGCAATTTTAGTACCCAGTTCAAAATCAATAATGTCATATTTTTTTGCCAGTTCCCAGTGTGGTAATGCACCTTCAAAAAGGGCAGGGATATCACCTTCACTGTAAACCTCTTCGTTATCATCGGCTGTTTTTCCTGCCGGAACAATATCTGCCGGAATATTAGGTATTTTGTAAAGCAGTTGCTGTAACTCTTCAGACACTCTGTTAAGTTCGTCACCAAGATCTTTACTCTGCTCCTTTAACTGCCCCGTTTTTTCTTTTAAAAGCATGGCTTTTTCCTTTTCGCCTGCTTTCATCAGTCCACCAATATCTTTTGACAGCTTATTGGATTCGGATAAAACAGTGTCAAGCTCCACCTGTGTGGATCTTCTTTTCTCGTCAAGGGCAATTACTTCGTCTACCATTTCGGTAGCATCTAAACCTCTTTTGCCCAAAGCCTCAATTACTTTCTCTCTGTTTTCTCTAATAAATACTGTCTGTAACATGGATATGGTTTTTAATAAAGTGAGCAAATTTAATGAATTGTTTTAATTATTGCTTGTGGTTTACTAAAGTTTAAAAGTTTACTTTTTATTATTAACGCTTTAGAAAACAGCAATTTCTGTTTACTTTTGGAAAAATTGCCGTAATGAAACAAAATATACTTGCCCTTTTGTGTGCTTTTGCGCTTTATACAGGCTATGCACAGGAGACCGATATACAAACACAGCAGATAGCTGAAGCCGAAATGAAATCGGCCTTTCAGCTTAAGGATCTTACCACAAATCCCAATACTGCCAATTATGATATTACTTACCATATGCTGCAATTTGAGGTAGATCCTGCCGAGTTTTATATCTCGGGGGTTGTTACTACAAATTATACCGCCCTGGAAGATATGACCTCCATAACGTTTGATCTTACCAGTCAGCTAAACGTAACATCGGTAACAAGCGGAGAGGATAATCTCACGTATACCCAAAGCGGTAACGAACTGGTAATAACACTGGCGCAACAGTTAAATCAGGGGGAAGAGGGTATGGTTACCGTAACCTATTCGGGAACACCGTCTACACAGGAACAGGCTTTTAACCTGGCTACACACAACGGTATTCCTGTTATGAGTACGCTTTCCGAGCCTTATGGAGCGAAAGACTGGTGGCCATGCAAGCAGGATTTAAATGATAAGATAGACAGCATTGATGTTTATATAACTTCACCACAGGAATACACCAGTGTGTCTAACGGGGTAGAGCAGTCACAGGAACTGGACGGCGAAGGCAATAAAACAACCCATTTTAAACATGAGTATCCTATACCGGCTTACCTTATAGCCATAGCGGTTACCGAATATAGTGTATACACGCAACAGGCAGGTACGGCTCCTAATACGTTCCCTATAGTAAATTATATTTACCCTGAAAATTATGAAGCTTCACTGGATCCGCTGGCAGCAACCCTGCCTATAATGGATTTGTATGAAAGCCTTTTTGGGACTTATCCTTTCGCTAACGAAAAGTACGGGCATGCCCAGTGTAATATAAACGGAGGGATGGAGCATACAACGGTTTCTTTTATGGGGAATTTTGACAGGAATCTTGTAGCGCACGAACTGGGACATCAGTGGTTTGGTGATAAGGTAACCTGCGGTACATGGAGTGATATATGGCTTAACGAAGGTTTTGCAACCTACCTTTCGGGTTTGGTAATAGAAAATCTTGACGGTAATTATAATTTTATAAACTGGAAGGCCCAAAGGATTATCAGTATCACATCAGCGCCCGATGGGACTGTTTACGTTCCGGAAGCGGAGTTGAATAGTGTAGGACGTATTTTTAGCAGCAGGCTTAGCTATAATAAAGGGGCCATGGTAGTGCATATGCTTCGCTACATTATGGGTGATGAAGATTTTTATCAGGGACTACGAAACTATCTTAACGATGAAAACCTGGCTTTTGGATATGCTACTACTCCCGATTTACAGGCGCACCTTGAAGCGGTATCGGGGATGGATCTTACAGGGTTTTTTAACGATTGGATATACAGTCAGGGATACCCTATTTATGATGTAACTACTCAGGATATAGGAGGTGGACAGGTACAGATTACCATTAATCAGGATCAAACCGGATCGATGGTAGATTTCTTTGAAATGCCTGTAAAAATAAGATTGCTTAGTGCCGATGGTGAAACATTTGATGTAAAACTGAATCATACCTTTAGCGGACAACAGTTTGTGGTAGATGCTCCTTTTACAGTGGCAGGATTTGAGTTTGACCCGGAGAGGGATATTATTTGTTCTAATAGTACCAGCCTTGCCACAGCTCAGTTTAAACTTTCTCAGGTAAAGCTGTTCCCTAATCCGGTTAAGGAGGAGCTACAGATTACACTGCCTCAAAACGCCATAGTGCAAAAAGCAGTGTTTTATAATGCTTTAGGACAAAAGGAGTTTGAAACAGGGCCGCAAACAAAATGGAATGTGTCTCAGTTACCATCGGGTATTCATTTTATTAGCCTGATTACAAACGGGGGTAAAACAACCCTTAAATTCATAAAGGAATAAAAAGATGAGACATAACTGTCATTCTGAACGTAACGTAGCGAAGTGAAGAATCTCTTACAGTTATTACCGGAGATTCTCTCAGTCGTCAAAATGACCAGGAGGTATAAAAAAAGAGGCTCAAGGCCTCTTTTTTTATTTTATCAGTTCAAGCTTGTTAAGCTCGGTCTTAATAAAGTCTATTTCTTCTTTTGAAAGTTTTACATTAATCGCTTTTGCATTTTGAACCGATTGCTCTGCATTCCTAGCTCCTGCAAGAGCGATGGTTATGCCCGGCTGTTGTATAGTCCAGCGAAGTACCAGTTGCGATAGTGTTGCATTTTTATCTCTGGCTAAAGGTCGTAGCTTGTCTAAAAATTCGGCAGTACGCTTGAGGTTTTCATCTTTAAAAAAATACAGGTTGGCACGGTGGTCGCCTTCCTCAAATTTATGTCCCGGTTGCATTTTTCCGGTTAGGAGTCCGCGTTCCAACGGGCTGTATGCTATTATAGATTTACCCGACTCAATGGTGTAAGGGATAAGCTCTCTTTCAATGTCACGTTTTACCATGCTGTATGGTACCTGGTCTGATACTATGTTTACATACTTATCAGCCTCCTGTACCTGTGCTGCATTGTAATTGCATACTCCGGCATAGCGTACTTTACCTTCTTTAGTGAGTTGTGCCACGGCCTCCATACTTTCCTGAATAGGAGTAGTGCTGTCCGGCCAGTGTATCTGGTACAGGTCAATATAGTCGGTTTTTAATCGTTTAAGGCTGTCTTCGCATTCTTTAATGATACTTTCTTTACCTGCATATTTGTATATATCGATATCCTGACCCATGTTGTTTTTGCTTTTCATGGCAAAATCACCTTTCGCAAGGTCCCAGCGCATACCGTATTTTGTAATGATCTCTACTTTATCGCGTGAAATGGCCTGAATAGCTTCGGCAACAATCTCTTCGCTGTCGCCCTGCCCGTAAATGGGTGCAGTATCTATAGAGGTTACACCTTCATTATATGAAGCCTGAATTGCGTGGATGGCATCTTTACGTTCGGTGCCACCCCACATCCATCCTCCGGCAGCCCATGCCCCAAAGGTTATTGCAGATAGTTTTAAGTCTGTATTTCCTATTTTTCTGTATTCCATTTTAGCTGAATGTTTTTAATTGTTATGTAAACAGTAAACCGATAGTGCTTTATCGAATAAACAAATCACTTACCGATTTGATGCGGCTTACCATTATGGTAATGATAAACCCAAAGATACCAATTATCGCAAAAGATAATTTAAGCCCCCATGCCTCGGCTATATAACCAATAACCGGAGGCCCAAGCATAAAGCCTAAAAAGCTGATGCTCGAAACCATTGTAAGTGCTATACTGGGGGCGATACCCTCAGTTCTTCCCGCCAGGCTATACACACTTGGTACTACTGTAGATACACCAATACCTACAAGCATAAAGGCAAGTGCGGCAGTTACGACATAGGGTAGCATCACGGCACTAAATAACCCAAGAGATATAAGGCATCCGCTAACCTGTAAAACTTTTTTGCGCCCGAATTTTTGTACCACCCAGTCGCCCAAAAAGCGTCCGCTTGCCATCATAAGCATAAATGAGGTGTAGCCCAGTACCACCAGTTTTTCGGGAGCTTTAACCACATCTTTAAAATATACACCGCTCCAGTCAAACATTATACCCTCACTAAGCATGCAGCAAAAACCAATAATTCCCAGCCATAACAGGGCAGGGTTTATTTTGGGTAGTCCTTTTTTCTTTTTCTCTGCGGTTGGTTTGTTTTTTACCCTCACTAAGTATTTATAGTTCGTCGCTATTACAACCAGCAGTAGTGCCGAAACTATAGCAAAGTGCAGTAGCGGACTCAAATTAAGGGCTGTCATACCAAGGCTGATAACCGCTCCGGTAAATCCTGCAATACTCCACGCTCCGTGAAACGACGACATAATAGCACGTTTGTACAGGCTTTCGGCATAAATACCCTGAGTGTTTATGGAAATATTGGTAAGGTTACTAAATACCCCAAAGAAGAAAAGTGCCAGTAGCAAGTGGTCACGCTGAGTTGCAAGCCCTAGAGTAACAAGGCTTATAACATAAAGGCTAAGCCCCGCAACAGAGGTTTTATGACTACCGTATTTTGTTGCCAGAGTCCCCGAAAAAGGCATGATGAATAACTGCCCGAAAGGGATGGCAAATAGTACCGTACCCAAATCGCCCTCGGAAAGGTTGAGCATACTTTTAATATCGGGAATACGGCTTGCCCATGTGGCAAAACACAATCCCATGGCAAAATAGTATAATGATACGGCCCACCTAACCCTGTTGAGGTAATAGAACTTTATATCACTGTAGTGCTTTTTGTATTGCAGTGCACCTGTTGCCATAGTATTGCGACTTTACTTTAGGTTGTGAATGAATTGTATATAAGGGGAATAGCCTGTTTTTGTAACGGACTTTTTTTACAGGTTAAAAGTAAAAACTTACTTTGGTTTTTAATTATACAATTTTATCATAATGTTGTGGCATATTAATGCCATGCACTTTCCTGAGTAAGGAAATCCAATTGCTCTTGCGTTATGGACAAATCAGGAGCCTTGGTAATGCTTTCCAACTGCTTTAGGCTTGTAGCACTAACAATAGGGGCGGTTACCGAGGGACGATGGATAAGCCATGCCAGAGCTACGGTTGCCTGAGAGGTGTTAAGTTCGGCAGCAACCTTGTCCAGAGCGGCAAGTATTTTCTGTCCTCTTGCATCAAGGTATTTTGCTACGCCGCTTCCACGCTGACTTTTACTCAAGTCGGCTTCGCTACGGTATTTTCCGGTAAGGAAGCCACTGGCCAGCGAATAATAGTTTATTACTCCAAGATTGTGCTGTAAGCATACCTCTTCCAGACTTTCCTCAAAAACTTCGCGTTCATAAAGGTTGTAATGCGGCTGAAAGGTTATGTAGGCAGGTAATTTCTGTTCAAAGGAAATACGCATGGAAGCCTGTAATCTTTCGGTTGAAAGATTTGATGCTCCTATAAAACGAACTTTGCCTTCTTTTATAAGTTGGTCGTAAGCCTCAAGGGTTTCCTCAATTGGCGTAGTAGGGTCGTCCCAATGGGTTTGGTATAGGTCTATATAATCAGTTTGTAATCTTTTAAGGGAATCTTCGGCAGCCTTTATGATATATTTTTTAGAAAGGTCCTTTTTACCGCTGCCCATATCGCTACCTACTTTTGTAGCAATGATTACCTTATTGCGGTTGTTGTTCTTTTTAAGCCAGTTGCCTATTATTGTCTCCGATTCCCCTCCCTGGTTCCCTTCGGCCCAGCGTGAATAGACATCGGCAGTATCTATAAAATTGAACCCCGATCCTATAAAGGCATCAAGTATCTCAAACGAAGTTTTTTCATCTATAGTCCATCCAAACACGTTTCCACCAAATGTTATGGGGTAAACCTGCAGGTCAGACTTTCCTAATTGTCTTTTTTGCATTGTTATTTATTTTAGTTGGATTACTTTTTTCTCTTTACTACTTAATATGGCGGCATCAATAATTTTCATTACCCGGAGAGCCTCATCGGCGGTAACCGGTTCGGGCTTATCTTCGGTAATAGAGTGGTAAAGCGCATCAAACAGCCCGTAGTAATTACCGGGGCGAGTAGGGATGTGTCCGCGGAATACTTCGCCGTTCTTTTCGGTATGCAGTATTCCTGCCTTTTCTTCGGGTTCTATGCCCCAGCCTTCCAGTGTTGGTTTTTGGCCTGTTCGTAATACATCTTCCTGTATGTCGCCACGGCTTTTCAAGAAAGAACCTTTAGTACCATGAACTGCGTAAGACGGAACGGCTTCCCTAAAAAAGAATCCGGCTCTTATTTTTACTCTTTTGTCAGGATAATATAACAGGATGTCTATGAGGTCGTCAACAAGCGAATTCTCTCTGGTTGTTCGTATATCGGCAAAAACTGAATCGGGATAACCGAAAAGGTGTACTGCCTGATCGATAATGTGAGGTCCAAGATCTTTAAGCACACCGGCACCTGCATTTTGGGTTTCCTTATGGGTTTTAGGACTAAGGTTAGGATTGTAACGGTCAAAACGAAATTCGGCTTCCACAATATCCCCTAACAGGTTTTCGTCTACCACTTCCTTTACAGTTTTAAAATCACTGTCCCAGCGTCGGTTTTGGTATACGCAAAGTTTCAGTCCTTTTGCTTTTGCAAGGTCACGAAGTGCTTCGGCTTCGGCAGCGTTTGTGGTAAATGCTTTTTCCACAAGGGCGTGTTTGCCGGCTTCCAGTACTTTTTTGGTATACTCGTAATGGGTCTCCACCGGGGTATTAACCACTACTAAATCGACATCATCCTTTAAAAGCTCCTCCAGAGAGGCATAGCTTTTTACATTAGGGTAATCCTGTTGTATAAGTTTTTTGCTGCGTTCCCATGATCCGGTAAGTTCAAAGCGCGGATGCAGCTCCAAAAAAGGAGCATGGAACACTTTGCCCGACAATCCATAGGAAAGTAGGGCAGCTTTTATTTTTTGCATAATAATTATTAATAGATGTTGCTTTCATATTGTTCTTTTCTCCTGAAACAAAAGAACCAAAAAATTAATGCGGAAAACTTTATTGGTATGCATGAGAAACACGTAACAACAAGGAAGATAAACTAAAAGTTAATCTTCCAGTTGTGCTCTTTCATATTGTTTAGGCCATATAATATCGGCCTTTAGTTCATGTGCAAAATTAAGACCTATGTTTGGGTCTCTAAGTGATTCTCTGGCAAAAAACACCAGATCGGCCTGTTCTTTATACAATACTTCTTCTGCCTGATGTGCATTAGTAATAAGCCCTACTGCTCCTGTAAGTATACCTACCTCTTTTTTAATCCTTTCGGCTATTGGGACCTGGTATCCCGGTGTTACGGGAATTTTTTGATGATGTACCGCTCCGCCTGAAGAACAATCTACAACATCAATGCCTTTTTCCTTTAGGATTTTAGCCAGTGTGACCGATTCGTCTATGTCCCAGCCACCCGGAGCCCAGTCGGTCCCTGAAATTCTTACAAATAAAGGCAGATCGTTAGGCCATTCGGTTTTAACAGCTTCCAGTATCTCCAGTAGCAGGCGTATGCGGTTTTCAAAGCTTCCGCCATATTCATCAGTCCTGTTATTGCAAAGCGGCGAAAGGAACTGATGGATAAGATAACCGTGTGCTGCATGTATTTCGAGAACTTTATAGCAGGCCTTATGTGCACGGCGTGCGGCATCCTTAAAATCCTGAACCACCTTTTGTATATCTTGTTTTGTCATTTCTTTTGGCGGATGCGGATTGTTGTCGTAATAAGGGATAGCACTTGGAGCAAGGGTTTGCCATCCGTTTTCGGCTTCGGTAAGCATTCGCCTTTCCTGCCATGGTGGGGAGGTGCTTGCTTTCCTTCCGGCATGTGCGAGCTGTATGCCCGGCACAGCGTTTTCGGTTAGGATGAACGATGTGATTTGTTTTAATTTTTCGATATGTTCGTCACTCCATATACCTAAATCCTCGGGTGTAATACGTCCTTCGGGCGAAACAGCTGTGGCTTCCTGTATTATAAGCCCTGCACCGCCTATGGCACGTGAGCCAAGGTGTACAAGATGCCAGTCGTTTGCAAAACCGTTATGGGCCGAATACTGGCACATGGGCGAAATTACAATTCGGTTTTTTAGTATAATGCTTTTTATCTGTAGTAACGAAAACAGTTTTGAGGTCATAGTAATATGGTTTTAAAATGAACAAAAAAGGTGTTTTTTGCATTCATCCGGAGGTGTCGGATTTTATATTATCTGTAAAGTTACCTTACAAAAACCGAAGTTAAAACAGTATTTGGCATTATTAACAAACATTTAAATGGTTTATACAATAAAATTAAATGACCGATAGTAATCAGAAAACACTATTTTTGTGCGTTAACAGAGTTATCTAAAATTAAGAAATGGAAGTAGTAATAAAACTCTCTCAGTTTTTATTGAGTTTATCGTTATTAATTGTATTGCATGAGCTAGGGCACTTTATCCCTGCTAAATTGTTTAAGACCAAAGTTGAAAAGTTCTATCTTTTCTTTGATATAAAATATTCGCTATTCAAAAAGAAAATAGGGGAGACAGTTTACGGTATCGGGTGGCTGCCTTTAGGCGGTTATGTGAAAATTGCCGGAATGATAGATGAGACCATGGATAAAGAGCAGATGGCTGAACCGCCAAAGCCATGGGAGTTTCGTTCAAAGCCGGCATGGCAACGCCTTATTATTATGCTTGGGGGTGTAACGGTAAACTTTATTCTTGCCATCATTATATACATAGGTATGGCTTATGTATATGGTGAAACTTATATTGCTAACAGCGAGGTAAAAGACGGGGTTGCCGTTGTAAATCCGGTTGCGGAAGATTTAGGTTTTAAAGACGGAGATAAAATACTTAAACTTGACGGGAAAGAGGTTGAGAAGTTTAATGATGTTGCTTATGACGTGCTTTTTGCCAAAACAGTTACTATTGAGAGAAACGGTAATGTTCAGGATATTAATTTGCCAATTGACCTTATTGATAAACTGATGGATGGAGAAAAAGCTCCGTTAGTATCATTAAGATACCCGTTTGTTGTGGCTAAGCTTGATGATTCTTCTGTTAATAAGGATGTTTTAAAGAAAGGAGATGTTATTCTTTCTATTAACGGACAGGAAACAAAATATGCAGATGAGGTAGTTGCTATTGCAGAAAGCAATAAAGGAAAAACATTTGATGCGGTTGTTTTTAGGGATGAAAAAGAAGTACCGGTGAAAATAGGCTTTAATGAAGAAGGTAAACTTGGTGTCTTGAGGAGTTCTTTAAGCCTTAGTAACCTTGAAAAACTGGGGTATTATAAAATAAGTCAGGAAAAGTATGGTTTCTTTGAGTCGGTTCCTGCCGGTTTGAAAAGAAGCAAAGATGAGCTTAGTAAATACTTTACCCAACTTAAGGCTATATTTACGCCAAGCACGGGGGCTTACAAGGGTGTAGGAGGGTTTTATGCCATATTTGATATTTTTCCTAATACATGGAGCTGGGAAGCATTTTGGACTATTACCGCATTGTTATCAATTATGCTTGGGGTAATGAATTTATTACCTATCCCGGCACTTGATGGTGGGCATGTAATGTTTTTATTATATGAAATGATTACGGGCCGTAAACCGGGGGATAAATTCATGGAATATGCCCAAATTACTGGCTTTGTTATACTTATATCGCTTGTGTTACTGGTAAACGGTAATGATATTTTTAAGCTGATAATGGGCAAGTAAAATTTTTCAAATTTTTTTCATGAATTTGTTTGCGAAAATTAAAAATGGTTATATATTTGCACCGCAATAAAGGCAACAATATTAGCAAACACAAGTTCTTAGAAAGATTAAGTAATAGCTGAAGAAATTGAAAATACAGCACTACTTTTAAAATATACAGTTTCCTCCTTAGCTCAGTTGGTTAGAGCATCTGACTGTTAATCAGAGGGTCCTTGGTTCGAGCCCAAGAGGGGGAGCTACAAAAGCCAGTCATTAAGACTGGCTTTTTTGTTTTATAGCGGTTTCTATTTTCATTAATCGCTGCGTTGTATAACCTTTTGGGCTATTATTTGTAACTGCGGTACAATTTCCTGCTCAAACCAAGGGTTTTTCTTTTGCCATATCTTGTTTCTGGGTGAAGGATGTACCAAGGGTAGGTAATGTGGTAAAAACTCGCTGTAAGCCTTTACAGTATTGGTAAGAGTAGGCTTTATTTTATTGCCTAAATAGTACTTTTGGGCATATTGTCCTATTAGTAATATAAGCTTCGGGTTTTTTATTGCTTCCAGTAGTTTTTTATGCCACAACGGGGCACATTCGGGTCTTGGAGGTAAATCACCCGATTTTCCTTTGCCTGGATAGCAAAATCCCATTGGGATGAGGGCAAACAGCTCCGGATTGTAAAATTGTTCCTTAGTAACATTCAGCCATCTTCGCAATTCATTTCCACTTTGATCGTCCCATGGTATGCCTGAGTTTTGAACTTTAAGCCCCGGTGCCTGTCCAATAATAATTATTTTAGAATCAGCATGAGCCTGTACAATCGGTTTTGGCGGAAAGGGCAGGTGCTCTTTACATTGTGTGCAATGTTGTATTTGGGACAAAAGTTCGTTCATAGTTAATGGCTTTTAGCATAAAGTTAAAAAAATAACTATTGTATGCACGGGATGAATTTGTTTGGCTAACAACTAAAAACTTTCTATTTTTGCACCTCTAATATCAGGCCTCGTAGTTCAACGGATAGAATGGGAGTTTCCTAAACTTTTGATACAGGTTCGATTCCTGTCGAGGCTACAAAACCCGCTTATGTAAATAAGCGGGTTTTTTGTTTATATTAGTTGTTTTGCAAGGTAAATGTAACATACAGTATGTTCTTCGCTGTTGGAGAACTATATAAATCAATCAAAATTTTAAAATGAGATTATCATGAAAGCTATATGGTTTGTTCTTATTTTTATGCTATGCGGAAATTGCTATGCGCAGGAAGTTAATAAAGTAAGTGTTGATACTGTGAAGGTAAAAGGATATGTCGTTATTTACACTAATGAGAAAAATGATATGGGAGATACTTCATTTTGGTATTTTTTCGTAAAATTAAATGATATGGAAGAAGGCTTTAATACAGCCTTTAATAGAGGAAAAGAATTAGTGAGTTCGGGAGAATTTTTTTTTATTTCCCCACTAATCTCTGATGATATTAATAACTCCTTACTTAATAATATTATAAAGAACGATTTAAAAATTGATAATTTAAAATTACAGGACCCAAAAATTAATCCCAGAAAGTTTTATAATGATAATAATGTTGTTTATAATTTTAAGGGAACTAATAGATATTTTAAACTCTATTATGTAGATGGAATTTTTATAAAGATCAACTCTCCAAGAAAATTTAGGTTAATGTTTTCTACTCATTTTCAATTGAGGTATATGAGTGATTTAGTAGATTATTATAATCTTTATTTCCTCATTGATACAAGGGTTGTAGGTTATGATATTCATTGTAATGATCCTGATTTAATTTTACATAAAGGGTAACTATACAAACGAAATACAATTAAAATGGGAATATTCAACAAGTTATTAGGAGGTAAAAAGAAAAACAATTCTTTAAACACAAATCATCAGGAGCTTAGGCAAGAGTATAATGTAATGACGAATATTTCGTTATATACATCTCCCAAATATGAAAATAAGAAAATATATGAGTTTGTGGAAAACGGAATTTATCTCGATATGAATGATGAAGATGATACCGTTTACCGCATGTGTATTTCTTATAAATTGGAAGATACCGCCGATAATAATAACCAATATCCGTTAGAAGATATATTAGATAAGTATAGTTTATATGTGTCTGATTTTTTGGAGTCGGAAAACGATTTAAACTCTGTTGTCTTTAAGTTGGAGTTAGGTGGCGAGCTTGACGATATTAAAAAAGCTCAGGAGATATTGGGTAAAAAGGTCTATAATCAGGATGTTTTAGATAACGAAGGAGAAATAAGGGTTACTTTGGTAATTAAATAAACCGCTATGCACAAAACACAGTTATACCTATTCCTGTTTTTTACGCTGTTATCCTGTAAAGAGGAAAAAGAGTTACCCTGTAAAGAAGAGAAAGGGTTTACAATAAAAAGTGATACTATTGAACTGAATATAAAAGGGAGATCTATATATCCATTAAAATATAAGGGTATTTATTATTCTGATTTTATAGAGGTTAAAGATGAACCAACTTTTATCCCCAAAGGAACCTTTTGTGTTTTTAATAAAAAAGGTAAAATACTTAGTAAGGCTAAGCTTATTGGTTATGGCACATGGAACACCGGAATTTATGTTCAAAACGACAGTATAGTGTTTAAAGAAAAACCCCTTATGCCAGATGCTGTTTCATATTATTGGGATAAGAGTAAAGAGGCCTGGTTAAAAACCAAAGTTACAGATGACGGTGTTTTTGAGGATGATAACTTCTATGTGTATGCCTTGGATTATGGTGAGTGGGGTGCCGCAACCATATTTAAGGATAAAAAAACCGGAATTGAATATGATGCCAATATATTGCTTCCAAGAGTTTATAATGTAAACGGAGCGTACTATTTAGTAACCTATACTCAGGTTGTAAAAGTGACCGACCCCCGTAAGTTAAATAAAGTAAAAGAAGGTTTTTATTATAACAAAATAAAAAAAGACGGACTCAGGGTGTTTGACAATGGAGAGCTGGGAAGGTCATTGAAGGGAGTGGAAACCGTTTATAAATCAGGGGAAGAGGCTTATTATTATAATGATTTTCCTGAAGAGTATATTGCTCATGCTTTTGTTTACCATGATGAACTTTTCCTGATAATGGTAAAAGGTAATACAATGTATATAGCGAGGATAAATAATGGTACTTTAGAAAAGGTTAAGGAGTTTAAAGAAGGGATTGTTATTGGTCATAATAACCCATACAGAAACGCTTACCTTAATGAAGGGGTGGGGTTTTATTTAAAAGAAGGTGAAAATTTTAAAACAGGTATACTGGAAATTAAATGCAATACAATATATCTTCATTATATAAAAACGAAAGAATAGATATAAACAAATTCTACCATTCTCTCCATTCTTCCGTGATGTCTTCATCACGGGTATTATAGCCTTTTAAATGTCCGGCTATAATAATAATTTCAGCAATTTGTTCTCTCTCTTCGGTTTCAATAAGTTCTTCGTCACAGCTTGTGTTCAGCTTATTGAGTTTTAATACAACATTTTTTACAATAGTAATACCTTGATCCCTGTTCTCTGATTGAGATAAGTCGGCTAAAAAACTATTAAGTAATGTAATACAATTACTTACATCTTTCTTAGTATAACCAGTTTCTCCAGGTTCAATGAATGTTATCATTCCGGTTTCCAGACTCTCTAATAATGCCTTGATTTCTGGATTTCTGTTAAGCATATTGACTGTATTGTTTTTATTACTGCCGAAGCCGAATAGTTTACGTAGAAACATAAAAATTATGCTTTTAAGGCTTTATTTATACTTTCTATCCAGCTGTCCATAGTTGTATCGTTGGTATTTATGGATTCGCTGCCTTTATTGTAAGGCCCGTATGTAGCAGGGTTAGTATAGGAAAACAGCCCTATCGTTGGGACAAGCGAAGCCGCTGCCAAGTGCATCATGCCACTATCGGCACCTATAAACACCTCACAGGTTGCCATTACACCGCCTATTTCCCTTATTTCCTTACTGTAGTAGGTTGGGGCTTTAAAATCAATTTGCGATACATTCTCTACTGGCAGTATCTCAATAATATTGTAGTCATTGGCATATTCGGACTGCAGTCTCTCATAAAACGGATTCCACCATTCCGGTTTGTAGCATTTGTCTCCGGTGGCAAAAGTAAATATGGCAATGGTTTTTTTATCGTTCTTTACAATGTCTTTCACAATTTGCTTACCCTGTTCAAGCTCCTTGTCGCTTAGTCTAAGGTTTAACGGCGGTACTGGCTTATCGTTTTTCTCATAGCCCAGTTTGCTTAAAAAGTACCTAAAGTTATAAACCGGATACTTTGCCATATGGTTACTGTCAAGATACATTTCCTTTATCTTGTCACTAACATCTCCAAAGTGCTTGAACTTAGCAGTGGCAAATTTGGTAGACAGCCTTCCTGATGAAGAGGAGTTAACCACATTTATCACCATGTCATAGCGTTTCTTTTTAACCGAAAGCCATGCAAGCGAATAGTTAATGAGCTCCTTAAAAGGTTTGCCCGGCAGTTTTATAATACGGTCTACGTTACTGTAGTTTTCAAAAAGTATAGGTGCAAGTCCGCCTCTTACAAAAATATCAATCTTACAATCCGGAAAGGCCTCGTTTACTTCCTGTAAAAGCGGAGTTATAAGCAATAGGTTACCCAGTCTTTTGTTTGGACGTATAATCAGTATCCGTCTAATTTCAGGTTTTTCCTTTAGCTTAAAATCCTTCTCCAGATTTGTAACACCAATATTACGAGTAAGGCTACGCATTATATTTCTCCTTACAACATTTACTTTTTTTAGGCCACCCATGGTTATTCTAAGATTATATTCATTTGGTAAGGGCATAAATAGTTAAAAAAAATGAGAATACGTACACATTTATTTAATATTTATCCATTCTTAAGGATTGCATTATTAAAACACTATTTGATTAATGTTATAGACACTTAATAATAACAGGTTAAATTTAAAACAATCCGTTATAAAATTTCCTTATGATGCCATAAAGGGAATCACTGAAAAGCTATGTATAGCAGTGGTGTATACATTTATTTTTGTTGCATAAAATATTGACAAAATATATTAGTGTTATAAGGAAGCAAAGATATCATTGTCTTATTAAAAAGATGATGTTTAAATTGGGTATTTAAAACGAAAAGGGACACCATGTGGTATCCCTTTTTCTTTGTTGATTGATTTGATGATGATTGTACTCCGATATTAGAAACGTTCCCAAAAGAACGGAGGTGTAATGCCTAAGGCTCTTAAATAAACATATCCCTGTCCCCTGTGGTGTACTTCGTTGTCTATCCAGTAAAGCATTGAGGAGTAGATGGTGTTTTCATAAGTTCCGAATGATTTAATAGGCTGTTCAAAGTCCAGGCTAAGTAATTTTTCCCACTCCTGATCAATGTAAGCTGTGGTTTTATCCCAAAATTCCAATAACTGCTGTTTGGTGGTTATCGTTTTTTCGGTGGTGAAGTAAGGAAGCTCCTCTATGTTTCTCCATGTTCCTGTGGTTACCCCTTCCACACCATAATAGGCAATACTCACTACTTCAAGCATTATTTCGCCAAAAGTCCTCATGCCTCCTATACTGTAACTAAAAAGCTCTTCTTCCGGGAAAGCTTCAATAGCTTTTCTGGTAAGACTGCGGTGTCCTTTCCAGTGATTTAAAAACTGTTCTGCTGTTAGTACTGATACTGTTGTCATAACTGATGATTTTTTGATTATGAAGCAAAATTATTATGGGTTAGTGACAACCCTATGTCAGTAGTGAATTGAAAATTTAGTTTTAATTTAGGAGTATGAAAACACATCATTATTCTACACAATTGCGATGGACGGGAAACAAGGGGTTGGGTACAAAAAGTTACACTTCCTATACCCGTGATTATGCTATACAAACAGAAGGAAAACCGGTTATTTCAGGTTCGTCAGATCCGGCTTTTAGAGGAGACAGGTCCAGATATAACCCTGAGGAAATGCTTTTGGCTTCCCTTTCATCCTGCCATATGTTATGGTACCTGCACCTTTGTTCGGAAGCCGGAGTTATAGTAACAGATTATTATGACACTGCCAGTGGGGAAATGGAGGAAACCCCAAACGGATCGGGTAGATTTACAAAGGTTATATTGAGTCCCGTGGTTACGGTACAGGAAGCGAGTATGCTGGATAAGGCAAACGAGCTACATCAAAAAGCTAATGAGATGTGTTTTATTGCCAACTCCTGTAACTTCCCGGTGTTGCATGAGCCGGAAAGTAGAGTATAATGCTGTCTCAAAAATGTCATTCTGAATGTAACGTAGTGAAATGAAGAATCTCAAACAGAGTTGACACAGATTTTCCTTTCGTTAAAATGACAAAAAATAACTGGTAATCATTTTTGAGACAGCCTTGTTATTTTAAATAATAAAAAGATTAAGCAGCGCTATAGCGGTACTTACAGTTATAGTAGCAATAAGCATATTAAATACTACTTTAGGCTTTTGCTGAGCCAGTACGCTACCGTTAAACCCCATACAGAAAATGTTATAAAGAATAGCTGTACCATTTGTGCCAAACTGGTACCGTTTTGCAATACCAGCATCGCTGCTGCCGATCCCAAACAACTTTGAAATAGTATACCAAGGGTATTAAAACCGATGAATCCCCTTTTATAGTTTTCCAGATATTTTTGATATGTTTTCATGACTAAAACCTTTTAACGTTTGTTATACCAAAATTACTTTTGGAGTTGCTTTCGGTTTTATGACCTGAATCATAATCAAAAAATAAAGGGCTGCCTTTTTACAGGCAACCCTCTAACATTAAAACAAACGTTGTGTTAGGTTTTAGTATGGAAATTGATTAGAGTATAAAAACGTTTAGTAAGATGAGGGCAAGGTTTAGTATTACAGTAGTGATAAGCAGGTTAAACACTACTTTAGGTTTTTGCTGGGCCAAAACGCTTCCGTTAAATCCGGAACAGAATATGGTTATAAAAAACAGCTGAATCATTTGTGCCGGTGTATTACCGTTTTGAAGTACAAACATAGCAGCGATACCACCTAAACAGCTTTGGGCTAAAATGGCCAAAGTATTAAAGCCCATAAATCCTTTTGTGTAATTGTCTAGAAATTTATCATAAGTGTTCATACCAGTAATGTTTTAAATTTATAGTACAAATTTAAGGTGCTGATATCCTTTGTTTTATGATAAATATCATGTTCGGTAAATTATTATTACCGTATACTTTATCTAAATATTTTTCGCTCGTTAATATTTAACTCGCCCTGCTTTTCAAGTGATTTTATGGCTCTTATAACCGTTTCAACCCTTAGCCCGGTAAGGTCGGCTATCTGTTGGCGTGTTAGGGTAACTTTATATTGCCCTTCTTCGTTCTCATGAATAACGTTTTTGAAATAGTCTATAAGGGTTATTATACGGTGTTCTGCATCCTGAGAGGATATCTCTGAAGCCATTACGGCCTTATAGTACAGTCTTTGTGCAAAGTTAACCGTCATTGCTACATTGGTTTCGGGACGGGAGTGCAATAGTTTAAGAAAAGTTTCTTTAGGCAGCGCATAAAGGGAAGTATCGCTTGTGGCTACTGCTCCTGCGGGATAAGGCCTGTCTAGAAAAAGCGGAGGTTCCCCAAAACAGTTTCCGTCATTAAACAGTCCCTGTATGAATTCCTTACCTTCCTCATTATAGTTATTCATTTTAATTTCCCCGTTTATAATCTGGTAATAGTACTTAGGGAGATCCCCCTGACTAAAAATAGCTTCCCCTTTTTTAAAGCGCAGCTTACGGGCGCCAAACTCCAGTAGTATATCTTCTTCTATCATAGAATAGGTAGTAAGTATATAAATGTAATAAATAAAAAGCCGCACATTGTGCGGCTTTTTATTTATTTGTTATCGTCGTTATGACTTTCGTAAAGTTCGGTTTTAAATACCTCCTGAGCTTCAAGGGTAGGGTCAAACTCACCTTCCCATTTGGCAATTACTGCCGAAGCCAAACAGTTACCCACCACATTTATAGAAGTACGTGCCATATCCATAAGCTCATCAATACCCAGTATAATGAATATAGGCCATACAGGCAGGTTAAACGATGCTGCTGTACCCATAAGTATTACCAGTGATGCCCTAGGTATACCCGCAACACCTTTACTGGTTACCATTAGGGTAAATACCATAATAAGCTGTTCGCCAAAACTAAGGCCTATACCTGCAGCCTGTGCTACAAATATACTGGCCAGGGAGAGGTAAAGGGTTGTTCCGTCAAGGTTAAAACTGTAACCCATAGGCATTACAAACGAAACAATTTTACGCGGAACTCCTATGCTTTCCATCGCCTCCATTGCGCGTGGTAAAGCAGCCTCAGAACTTGTTGTGGCAAATGCGATGGAAACCGGCTCGCCAATTGCTTTTATAAATTGTTTAAGCGGTAATTTTATTATAAGTGCTATAGGTACAAATACAATTAGTACAAATACCAGTAGGGCTCCATATAGGGTTAACAAGAGTTTTAGTAGCGGAATAAGTACGCTGAGTCCCATGTGACCTACAGTGTATGCCATAGCTGCACCTACACCTATAGGCGCAAAGTACATTACTATATTGGTGAATTTAAACATTACCTCACTAAGGCTTTGGGTAAAGTCAACCATTACTTTGCGTTTCTTTTCCGGAACCATAATCAGGGCAATACCAAAAATCACACTAAATACCACTATTTGAAGTACTTCACCTTCGGCCATTGATTTTGCTATGTTTTCAGGAAAAATATGTAGTATTATTTCCTGCCATCCTTTAGGTTCGGCTGCCTGAATGGTTTCTGTTACGTCGGTTGGCTGAATAATACCTTCCCCGGCTTTAGTTATGTTTATTGCTGCTAAGCCTATAAATAGGGCTAATGTTGTAACAATTTCAAAGTACAGGAGTGATTTCCAGCCCATACGGCCTACCTGTTTTATATTACTGTGCCCCGCAATACCATAAACAAGGGTAGCAAAAATAAGCGGACCAACAATTGTTTTGATAAGCTTCAGGAAAATCTTGCTTAAAACCTGTAGTCCCTGTCCGGCTTCAGGCCATTGGTGTCCAACTGCTGCACCTATAACAAGACATACCAGTATCCATGTAGTAAGACTACGCTTTTTAATAGCAAAAAGTGTAAGTCCGAAAACCGATGCCCATATAAAGAATTGTGTAACCGCATGAGGTATTGCATCCGTAAAAAAATAGTTCACGGCAAACACAATTGAGGTTAGTGAAATTATAATAAAGGCAAAATAATTAATGTACTTTGAATTCATATGATGATTTTGTGCTGTAACGTTCTCTTAAATAGATAAAAAATTACATAATGATTATTAATGCGCGGTAAAAATAACTGAAAAATAACTTTTTTGCCTAATAAACCTCATTCTTTTCAATAAAAGAAACCATGAGGATGTTGTCAACACCTATGTCAACATAATTTTTTGTCACTTATATGGTACTTATTGTTACATTTGCATACCCAAAATTTACAACCAATCCCTATAGGATTTTTTGCGCTATTTTTTTAAGGATGAACTAGCTAAACTCGCACTTTCATAGTGGTAGTGATTACAGTGCGATGTTTTTTCAGACCTTACGGCTTGCCGTAAGGTCTTTTTATTTCCTATTTTTTCAAAGCCTTACTGATTTTGTTTTTATTTCTATTTCTAGATGTGTGAAGTATTCGTTTTTTGCTGCTTTTCTATACCCGAAAAAGTGTGACATTTTAAATAATCTGTTACTTACAAAGATGTAAAGTACTTTCGTCAGTAGATTTCATGGGTTTATGGTAAAAGAGACCAAAAAGCTCATTAGCAAATTGTTGACTTTTGATTTGATTAGTCGGTAATAAGATTTACATTTGACCCCAGCTATTAAAGAAAAGCATTTATGAAAAATTACGTTAGGGGAATACTACTCCTGATGCTCTTTTTTATTTCATGTAAACCAGACACCAGCAAAACCCCTGATTTACCCGACGAAGTTGTCAATAAAAGCATATCGTTAACCGATTTGGGTAACGATCAGTGGCGCATGGGTAATTATGAAGAAGCCCTGAAGTATTTTACCGAAGCCTATCAGCATGTTAAACAAACCGGCGATGAAGCACATATGGCCAACCTGCTTAATAGTTTAGG
The DNA here is from genome assembly GCF_046000485.1 of Flavobacterium rhizophilum. NCBI lineage: Bacteria > Pseudomonadati > Bacteroidota > Flavobacteriia > Flavobacteriales > Flavobacteriaceae > Flavobacterium > Flavobacterium rhizophilum. The sequence goes on along the minus strand of NZ_JBELQB010000006.1, from coordinate 42,851 downwards.
GTTAATATACTGGCGCCTTGAAAACAATGAGGCTGCAATGGAATGTTATAACGAGTCGGCACAACTGGCAAAAAAGCTTAATTTGCCTCAGCTGCTGGGTTTAACCTATACTAACAGGGCACTTATCTTAAAGGAGAAACGTATTTTTAATGAGGCGTTTGAGTTTAATAATAAGGCAATAGATATATTTAAGGAGCTAGATGATCATAGGGACTTAGCTCTAGCCTACAATAATCAGGGGCAGATATACCGCTACGGAGATCAGCTTGAAGCAGCCTTAAAATACTACAACATATCACTGCAAGAATGTCTTGATAATCATTACACCGAAGGTACGGCCACGGCTTACCAAAACATGGGAGTAGTATATGCCTTAAAAGGGAACAAAGCAAAAGCGTTTGAAAATGCCCGAAAATGCCTTAAGCTCAGCTTAGAGCTTAACAGCAAGGTACGTATAAGCGAAGCCTATATGGAACTATCCCGTAATCACGAACGTTTTAACAGGCCCGATTCGGCTTTGTATTATTACAAGAAATATTATGAAGGGCAGCGTGAAATACTGGAGTCCAATCAAAAGGAACAGTTGTTACGCTATCAGGCAGGGCTGGGGGTTGAGGTTAAAAACCTGAGAATTCAAAACCTGCAAAATGAAAAGAAAATTGCCAGAAACCGACTGTATTTTATAGGGTTTGGTGTATTTATAGTATTATTGCTTATCGCCTTTTTCGTTTACAGATACCTGTCCCAAATACGCTTTAAAAAGAGTCAGCTGGAATTGGATTTGTACAATTCCCAACGGATGATAGATGTAAAGGAAAGGGAGCTTAAAACCTATATACTGGACCTTTCTAAAAAGAATGCCATTATAAATGAATTGAAGGAAGAGAAAGAAAATGAGATTCTGATTGTTAACGAAGAGGTAAGCGAGGAGGAGGTAGCCCAACTGCTGGAACAAAAAATACTTACCGATGACGACTGGGATAAATTCAGGCTGCGTTTCAATTCCATTTACCCTGATTTCTTTTCTAGGATAAAAGACAGCCGGATAAATCTTACCGAAGCCGAGATACGCATTATGGTATTAATGCGCCTGGAGCTAAACGGAAAAGACATGGCAAGTATACTGGGCATTTCGCCACAAAGTGTGAGGGTGTGCAAAATGCGCCTTAAAAAGAAACTGCTCAGGGAAAATTATAAATCGGTTGAAGACTTCCTGCTGTACCTTATTAACTAACCCTCCAGTTCGGGGTGTTCCATAAGATAGTCCTGCAACATGGTTTCCAGTGTTTGGTAATATTTGGAAAGGCTGTTTGAGTCTACCTCGGGGTGTTCCAGTGCCGGAAGCGTTTCCTGTACCTCTCCCAAATAGTTTGACAACTGCGGATATTTCTCCTGAATGAGCACCGTTATCTTAAAAATTTTCTCGGTTATTTCTTTTTTTGTTTCCATAAGCGAGGGATTAAACTATAAAATTACTAAAAAATAAAGTCTTGTTTTTCAGTGTTTTGCAAAATTTTTTAAATAAAAATTATATGCACGCCTACTTTTAGGCACGGTTGTTGGCTTTGCAGTTACAAAACCGCGCTGTTTTTTTGTTTTGAGAAACAGCCCTAAACTCAATAATTATGAAGACACTTAGAATTTTACTCGTTGGACTATTTTTGATGATAGGAGCACTTGCAAAAGCCCAGGTATCTGTAAGTGTAAACATGAACATTGGTACTCCGACACCAGCGCCTGCAGTATGGGTACCGGCTACACATGTGGAAGCAAGGTATTATTATATGCCCGAAATTAATGTGTATTATGACATAAATGCAAGAAATTATCTATATGTAAGAAACGGGGCTTGGGTACGCACGGCTTATGTACCGGTAGCTTACAGAAACTATGATTTTCACCGTTGCCAGAAAGTGGTGGTAAAGAATTACTACGGAAGAACTCCTTACAATTACTATAAACCTTATAAAGTTAAAAAGGTTAAACATGCAAAACACTACCATAAACACCCTCGCAGAAGAGTAGCCAGATACTAATACATACACTACATACTTTATAAAATGAGAACCGGCATAAGCCGGTTTTTTTATATTTCTTCTATACCTATGCTCTTAAAGAAGTCGTAAGTCCCGTCGTACATATAGCAAGGGCGTGTATTATCCTCTCTATTTCCATAAGGAATATATATAATCATGCCTTGTCTAGCACGTGTCAATAATACCCTATATGAATTGATTAGGTAATTTATATTTGTTGGATCTATTATATTTTGCCACTTAGAGCCTTTAAAATTTCTATAGTTCCACTTATTATTCTTATAGTAAAAGTTTCCATCCCAAGCTAAACAAGTCCAGTCAAGTTCAAGCCCTTGAATGTCAAATTGAGTAGCTACTTCTTCTAGGAAGTGTGAGGAGCGAATATCATTTTCATCATTAAGAAACCAAATAGGCGCATCAATCTTAGCTTTAACATTTAAGCCAAAAGGGCGAAGTCTAATTGCACCAGATGAAGCTATTATGCCAATTCTCTCTGAACCGTTTGCTTGACTCTTTAACCATTTCTTCGCGGTTTTTAAATCACGTGTAATTTTAATTGGATAATGTTCTTTTATTGAGGTTGTGTATATATCTTTTGCTTTTGAAGTGTTATTATCAATTATCTCATGTATAAAACTGGATAATTGAGCACTTCTAAAGGATCTAAGAGATACTGAAAGATGCAATTCATCTTTTTTAATAGCATCTCTTTTGTTTAGAATATTTAATATGGAAAAATCTTTTATATAATCTTTGTCTTCAATTATTTTAGAAGAATAAAATATTTTCCATTCAGGGAAAAAGTCAGAGAAAGGTCTAATCCATTCTTCAAGACCAGCTTCTCCAGTATTTATTTCTTGTCCTCCACCAATTAGACAAACTATAGTGCACCAATCTTCATGTCTATCCATAACTTCAATAAGAAACTCTGGTTCTGATTTTTCAAAATCATCTCTTCCCTTATTTCTTTTCATGAATTTTGAAGCTTGTTCTTTTGTCCATGCTCTCTGCGCCTCATCAAATATTGTTACTTTTTCTATAGGAGCTTTTTCATCTTTTAGCGAAGCATCTCTAAAATGATGAATGTTTTGGATAAATGATTTAACCTGAGATGTGGCTTGTCCTTTAGTTATAGGTTTATTATTTTCTTTTGCTGTTTTAACTTTGTCTCTAGCTAAAGCTTCTCGAAGCACATCTACTAGCGGGCCATTGCCAGATAAAAAAACAGCATGTTCTTCTTCTTCGTAATTAGACCTTAAGTTGGCTATATTTAATCCAGCTAAAGTTTTACCTGCGCCAGGCACGCCGGTTACAAAGCAGATAGATTTTTGATTATTCTTTTTTGAATAATCAATTATGTTAGAAATACATTTAGAGGTTAATGTTAGATTTTCCTCTTGAGCACCGCTTCGAGATATTTCCTTTACACTATGGTTTTTATATAAAGCTGTTGCTGCTTCAATTATTGTAGGTGTAGGTTTGTAGCTTGAATTTTCCCATTTTAATATGTCTATTTTTTCAGAAGCATTATTGAAATGTTTTAATGTAAGCTCTATTGTTTCTTTTAAATCTTCTGTGTTAGAAAATATTACATCATATAGATTATCAGTTTTTCTTATAAATGAATTTTGATAAGATATAGCATTGTCAGCAACTAAAAGAGGTATAATTATTTTATTGTGGCTTCCTTCATGAAAATGATTCATGTCCAGGGCATAATCAAATGCTTGGTCTTTGGCGTATTTATCGAAATTATATGCTCCTATTTTAAATTCAATAATAAAAATGCAGTTATCAATAATAACTATATTGTCAACTCTTTTACCCATTCTTGGAATTGAGAACTCAAAATAAATTTGTCCAGTAAGATTTTGAAGAGTGTTTTTAAGAATTAGGATTTGCTTTTTCCAAGCATTTTTTTGTTGGATTTCCTGTCTGTTCAAGTCATATTGATCGACTATTTTGCCTAAAATACTTTCTGAGCTTTCTTGAAGAAAATTTGAAATTGAAGATTTATAATATGCTCTATTCATCAAATAAATCTTTAATTTTTACATTAAGGGCATTTGCCAGTCTTTCCACAATTTCAATAGAAACATTTCTTTCGCCTTTTTCTATTGAGGGTAAATATGTTCTATCAATCTCGGCAAGGTGGGCGAGTTTTTCTTGAGATAAGCCTCTTTCTTTTCTTAACTCTTTAATTTTTAAACCAAACTTTTTCTTAATGTCCATATTAACAAAAGTTGGAAAATGTAGACTTTAAAACAACGGAGTATTGTCGGGGTTTTCTATCTTTAATAAAATTTAAATTATACTATGGACTGGAATTTTATTGAAGAAAACTATCCAAATTACTATTCATGTGATTTGATTTTGTTGTCTGATATTTTGAGAAGAAAAGTAGAAGGCGAACAAATATCCAACACTAACAAAAAACTAATTTCCGATTGGGACGTTAAAAAAGTACTGACTAATTTAGAAGAAGAAATCTTTTTGAAAGCATTATTTAGTAAATCAAAAAAATAAAGGATAAAACTTAAGCTGTTTTTGAAATACCCTCAAAAATATAAACTGTAATGATTAAAAAACTATATTTTTATATCTTTAACCCTGTAATTTTAAGGGGTGTTATGGAGAAAAAATTAGAAAAACGCTGGATTGTTGCTTTTTTTATTACTGCTGCGGTTGCTATAACCGGATTGTTTTGGGAGCATGCCTCTCCTACCGAAACAACTTCACAATTTAACAGTACCGATACCATAGTACCTGCCGATGTGGCTTGGTTGCTTACGGCTTCGTGCCTTGTATTGCTTATGACACCGGGGTTAGCCTTCTTTTACGGGGGGATGGTAGGGAAAAAGAATGTAATCTCTACTATGCTTAAAAGCTTTATCTGTCTTGGGGTAATAAGTCTGTTATGGGTAGCGGTAGGATTCAGCCTTTCTTTTGGAGAGTCTATAGGTATAACTATCAACGGAGTGAAATATGGTATTATAGGTAACCCAACCGATTTTGCCTTTTTTGATTTTGTAGACGAACACCCGCATGCGCAAATGGCATCAACCATTCCGTTTATCCTGTTTGCCCTTTTTCAAATGAAATTTGCCGTTATCACTCCGGCAATCATTACGGGGTCGTTGGCAGAGCGTATCCGTTTTATATCATTCCTTTTATTTATATGTCTTTTCTGCCTGTTTATCTATACACCGTTGTGCCACATGGTTTGGCATCCTAACGGACTCTTGGGGGCTTACTTTGGCGTGAAAGATTTTGCCGGAGGTACCGTGGTACACATGAGTGCCGGTTTTGCTGCCATAGCAGGGGTACTGGTATTGGGTAAACGTAAAAATGTAGAACACATACCTACTAATATACCTTTTGTACTTCTTGGCACAGGGATGCTTTGGTTTGGCTGGTTCGGTTTTAATGCCGGGTCGGCACTGGCAGCAAATCATACTGCAGCCATGGCATTTGCTACTACAACCATTGCTTCGGCTTCGGCTATGCTTACCTGGGCCTTTTTTGACAGGCTTAACGGAAGGAAGGTTTCGGCACTGGGGTGTTGTATAGGCGCCGTTGTAGGGCTTGTAGCTATTACACCTGCTGCGGGCTTTGTGTCTATTCCTAAAAGTATATTCTTCGGTTTTGCTGCTGCTATAGTGTCTAACATAATGGTACACTGGAAACAGCTAAAAAAAATAGACGATACCCTTGATGTTTTTGCCTGCCACGGTGTGGGCGGTATTATGGGTATGATACTTACGGCTATTTTTGCCGAGGGTGAAAACGCAAGCTTACTTCATGGCGGATGGGGTGTTTTTGCGCACCACATGATAGCCTTAGTGCTTGTAGCCCTTTTCTCTTTCTTTGGGGCATTGCTGTTATATAAATTCACCAACCTGTTTATTCCGCTTCGTGTTTCGGAAGAATCAGAACAATTGGGTCTGGATCTTTCGCAGCATAACGAAACGCTTTCATAAATATGTAATAAACTTTGGTAACTTTGTGTCACAAATACAAGTGACATGACTTTAAATGCCAAAAACGTAAAGGTTTTACATATAGACAGCAACAATCCTGTTTTATGGGATCAGTTGGAACAGTCAGGATTTGAAAATCACGCCGACTACAAATCGACCAAAGAGGAAATAGAGGCTAAAATCCATGAATATAACGGTATTGTTATACGTAGCCGTTTTGATATCGACAAGACTTTTCTTGATAAGGCAACAAACCTTCAGTTCATAGCCCGTGTGGGGGCAGGGCTGGAGAGTATTGACTGTGACTATGCTGAGGCTAAAGGTGTAAATCTTATTGCTGCTCCCGAAGGGAACCGTAACGCAGTAGGGGAGCAGGCTCTGGGTATGCTGTTGTCGTTATTCAATAACCTTAACCGTGCCGATAGGGAAATACGTTCGGGTAAATGGATAAGGGAAGGTAACCGTGGTCAAGAGCTTGACGGGAAAACGGTAGGTATTATCGGTTATGGTAATATGGGTAAATCGTTTGCCAAAAAACTACGTGGTTTTGATGTTGAGGTATTGTGCTACGATATAAAACCAATGGTGGGCGATGCGAATGCTAAACAGGTTTCGCTACAAGAGTTACAGGAGAAAGCAGATGTACTTAGCCTGCACACGCCCTGGACTCCCGAAACTAACAAAATGGTGAATGCCGACTTTATTAATGCTTTTGCCAAGCCATTTTGGCTAATAAACACAGCGCGTGGAAAAAGTGTTGTGACTAACGATTTAGCCGATGCCATAGAGAGCGGAAAAATTTCAGGTGCTGCACTGGATGTACTGGAATACGAAAAATCTTCATTTGAACATTTATTTACAGATGATAATATATCTGAAGCTTTTCAGTATCTGTTGAATTCAGACAGAGTGCTGTTATCTCCGCATATTGCCGGATGGACTTTTGAAAGCCACGAACGACTGGCGCAGGTTATTGTAGATAAGATTAAAGCGCTGTATTTCGGGGAAACAGAAGCCAATGAGCCGGAGAAACGTGTTACAGGAGTAGGAGGGTTTTTCTTTAAAAGTGAAGATCCGTCTAAGCTTAAAGACTGGTATAAAAAACACTTAGGACTTAATACAGATGACTATGGTTGTACTTTTTGGTGGATGGACGACAAGGGAAATAAGGCATCTACACAATGGTCGCCTTTTGCAGCCGACACCAAATACTTTGAGCCTTCGCAAAAACAGTTTATGCAAAACTTTAGAGTGCATAATCTGGATGGTTTGCTGGTTAAACTAAAAGAGGAAGGTGTAGCCCTTGTTGGAGAACCCGAGGCGTATGATTATGGCAAGTTTGCCTGGATATTAGACCCTGAAGGGAATAAAATTGAATTATGGGAACCTGTAGATAAGGCATTCCTGTAATAAAAAAGCCTTCCAAACGGAAGGCTTTTTTATTGTTCTTCTTTTTCGGAAAGTTTACGTTCCAGTTCGGCCTGAAACTCTTCCATTACCGGTTTTACGGTACTTTCCGGCAAATCGGCTATCCTTATGTACATTAATCCGTCAATAGCGTTATTAAACAACGGATCTACGTTAAAGGCAATAACCTTAGCGTTTTGCTTAATGTATTTTTTAATAAGAACCGGAAGCCTAAGGTTGTTAGGTTCCACTTCTTCTATAATCTTGTCAAACTTATTAAGGTCTGATTCGGTTTCGTTGAAAACAAAATCCTTATCGGCATCCTTAAGTTTTACTTTGTATTCTTTTTTCGGGTGGATGTATTGGGCAATGTATGGATCGTAATAGTGCGACTTCATAAACTCAATCATCAGTGATTTTGAGAACTCAGAGAACTGGTTACTAATACTTACCCCACCTATAAGGTACTTGTGTTCAGGGTATCTTAATGTGGTGTGTACAATACCTTTCCATAACAGGAATAAAGGCATTGGTTTTTGCTGGTATTCCTTAATGATAAATGCCCTGCCCATTTCAATGGATTTTGACATCATATCATACAGTTCCGGTTCAAAACGGAAAAGATCGTGCAGATAAAAACCATCTATACCGTATTTGGTATAAATCTCGGTACCCAGCCCCATACGGTAAGCCCCGGCAATGCATTTGGCGTCCTCGTCCCAAAGGAACATATGGTGGTAATACTTATCATATTTGTCAAGGTCAAGCGATTCGTTAGTCCCTTCGCCTACTTCCCTAAATGTAATTTCCCTAAGTCGGCCTATTTCATGCAGTATGTTCGGGATTTTATCTGCCGAAACAAAAAACACTTCATAGTTTTTGCTTTGTAAAAGGCGATAATCCCCTTTTCTTAAAAGCTTTATTTCCGAAAGTATTTGGGAATGGTTAGCCGGACCTGCAATTTCTTTAGGGCTTCTTGGTATTTTAATATTAAGGCTCGAAGTAAGGTTGGAAGCATCTATAAGCTTAGTGCCTTTTTCAAATGGGTTTGCAAGCATATAGGTTTTTCGTCTTAAAAATTCTGAGTAAGCCTCAACAGTTTCATGTTCCTTTTGTTCGGCAACCGATATAGGTTTACCTATTCTTACTTTTATAACTCTGTCTTTTTGTGTAAGCAGTTCGCTTGGCAGTTTTGCCGTACGCATGGTATCGCTTATTTTAGACAGCCAGTAAAACAGCCTGCTATTTTTAGCATGGAAGTAAATAGGTATAACCGGAACCTGTGCCTTTTTAATAAGCTTAATGGCTCCTTCTTCCCATGGTTTGTCTACAAGAAGTCTTCCGTCTTTGTAGGTAGAAACCTCCCCGGCAGGGAAAATTCCCAAGGGCATTTCATCGCTTAAATGTCTTAAGGCATCTTTAATTCCTGCAACGCTCGATTTTGCATCCTTATGGTTTTCAAAAGGATTAACCGGCATTACAAACGGCTTTAGTGGCTCAATGCGGTGAAGCAAAAAGTTAGCAATAATTTTAAAGTTAGGGTCTTTTTCAACCATAAGCTTTAAAAGAAGTATGCCATCTATACCTCCCAGCGGATGATTTGATATGGTTATGTAAGGTCCCTGTTTAGGGATACGTTTTAAGTCTTCTTCAGGAATTTCAAACTTAATCTGGAATTCGTTTAATATAGAGTTAAGGAACTCAACACCCTCAAGATGTTTGTTCCTATCGTATATTTTGTTTAGGGTTGATATCTTTAGAACTTTCATTAGCAACCAGCCTGAAAAGGTTCCAAAAACCCCGTATTTATCGGCTTTAATTGCTTTTGCAACTTCTTTAGAGGTAACTAAGCTCATTTACATTAGTGTTACTGCAAGAAACAAAGATAACAATTCTGAACAAACGGTGGGGGCGATTATTGTTTTTAAGGCAGTAAAAGGTGAGTTTTTTTGTAGTTTTCTGAAAACAAGTCGGTTATAATGTATTGTTGCACAAATTGTTATATTCATCCTTTTTTGGTTATTTTTGAACCAAATAAAAAGGGAAAATGAGGATTATTTCATACAACGTAAATGGTATCAGGGCAGCATTTACAAAAGGGTTTATGGAGTGGTTAACACAGGCCAACCCCGATATTATATGCCTGCAGGAAACAAAAGCAACTCACGATCAGGTAGACGTACAGCAAATTGAAGCTGCCGGATATCCTTATCACTATTGGTTTTCGGCTCAGAAAAAAGGATATAGCGGAGTAGCAATATTCTCCAAGCACAAGCCAAATAACGTGGTTTATGGTACGGGAATTGATTATATGGATTTTGAAGGGCGTAATATAAGACTTGATTTTGATACGTTCTCGGTAATGAGCCTTTACCTGCCATCCGGAACTAATATTGACAGGCTGGAGCACAAGTTCCAATACATGAGGGATTTTCACGATTATGTGGATAACCTGAAAAAAGAAATCCCTAACCTTATTATATGTGGTGATTATAATATATGTCACGAAGCGATAGATATTCACGATCCGGTGCGAAATGCAAAAGTATCGGGTTTCCTTCCGGAGGAAAGAGCCTGGCTGGATGCCTTTATCAAAAATGGGTTTATAGATACGTTCCGTCATTTTAATAAGGAACCACACAATTACAGTTGGTGGAGCTACAGGGCTAATGCCCGTAACAACAACAAAGGGTGGCGTATAGATTATGCCATGGCTACCGAACCAATGCGTGAAAGGCTTACAAGGGCTGTTATTTTGCCCGAGGCTAAACACAGCGACCACTGCCCTATAGTAGTGGAATTTGAATAAGAACCTAATTAATTACTAAATACACGAATACACAAATGGTAAAGCAAATTACTGCAGGTATACTTTTAATGGCACTTACTACATCGTGTGTGTCATCAAAGGTTTATAAGGATCTGGAAAATAAATATGCCGATCTTAAAAAAGAAAACCGTGCCCTGGCCGATGAAAATTCAACACTGGCTCAGGAGAAAAACAACCTTGATCTTCAGTCGAAAGATTTACAGTCTCAACTGGATAAGGCTAAAGAGGAAAGAGATAAACTTGCTGCCGATTATGCTGCAACAAAAAACAGCCTTGACAACCTTAAGGCATCATACAGTGCATTAGAGAAAAACAGTAGTGCTGCGCTTGACAGTAATATGAAAAAGAACAGGGAGCTTTTAGCCGAACTTGAGGCTAAGGAAAAAGCCCTCGCTGCCGAGCAGGAAAGATTAAACAAACTGAAAAGCGACCTACAGGAACGTTCACAACGTGTAGACGAGCTTGAAGGTATGATTGCTGCTCAGGAAGAAGGTTTAAGAGCGCTTAAAGAAACCCTTTCAAGAGCACTTAATGGTTTTGAAGGTAAAGGTCTTACTGTAGAGCACAAAAACGGAAAGGTATATGTGTCTATGGAGAATAAACTGTTATTCAATTCAGGTAGCTGGACAGTAGGTACTGAAGGAAAAAGGGCAGTAACCGAAGTGGCTAAAGTACTGGCTGCTAACCCGGATATTACCGTACTTATTGAAGGGCATACTGATAATGTTCCTTATAACGGATCAGGACAGATTGCCAATAACTGGGATCTTTCTACCAAACGTGCTACAGCTATTGTAAACATTATTCGTGAGAATAAAAGTGTAGACCCTAAAAACCTAACTGCAGCCGGTAGGGGAGAATTTGCTCCTGTTGCTGATAACGATTCGGCAGAAGGAAGATCTAAAAACAGGAGGATAGAAATTATCCTTACGCCAAAACTGGATGAAATTTCAAAAATGCTTAACGATATAGAGTAAGCAGTTTTTATACAGAAACAAAAAGCCCGGAAGCAAATACTTCCGGGCTTTTTTAATCAAGGTTAGTCGTGTACTTTATTTTACTGCCAGCTTATAGTTGTATTTTGAACCGTTAGCATCAGTAAGGGCTAAAATGTATAAGCCGTTTGAAAGTCCTGAAATATCAAGACTGTTCAGTTCAGTATTTTCCAGCGGTTTGTTTAAAAGCACTTTTCCGCTTGTATCATATATGTGAGCTCTTTGTAAAGGGGTATTCACAGTATTGTTTTTTATAAACAGGTTTTGTGAAGCCGGGTTAGGGTAAACGGCAAACAGATTGCTGTTAACATCTTCCAGCCCAAGGTTGGCATCTTTTATATGGTATATAATACCGCTCATCCCTGTAATGTATAGCTCACCGTTTGCATCTTCGCCAAATGTGGTAAAGTTGCTTCCGCCTACGGTTTGAACCTCTTCTATGTTTGCTTCGGTATCTATAGAGCTTACCACGTTAGAACAGTAGTCGGCATAGAAATACATTCCCTGCATACCCGGATACATAGTCCCCCTATATACATATCCCCCTGTTATGGAACAGCCTCCTGTTTCATTGTGGGTATATTGGGCATAAGGCATAACGGTTCCGGTAATTCCGCCACATTCACTCATGTCATATTCGTCACTGCCTTCATAACAACGCCATCCGTAGTTAAGCCCTGCCGAAGTCCCGTCAACTTTGTTTATTTCCTCAATCGCATTTTGACCCACATCGGCAATCCATAAATCACCAGTAGCCGAGTCAAACGAAAATTTCCACGGGTTACGTAATCCGTAAGCCCAAATCTCCTCTACATTGCTTGTTCCTGCAAAAGGATTATCTCCCGGTATGTCGTACGAACCGTCGTCCTGAACATCTATACGAAGCAGTTTCCCTAAATAACTTTCCAGGTTTTGGGCATTGTTATTAGGGTCACCACCGCTACCGCCATCACCCATAGCAATGTACAGGTAACCATCCGGGCCAAATTGTAGGCAACCACCATTATGGTTACTAAACGGCTGTGGTACATTTATCATCATTATTTCACTATCCGGGTCGGCAGCATTCTCGTCGGTATCGCTTACAGTAAAGCGGGAAATAACCGTTGTACCGTCGCCATTGGTATAGTTTACATAAAAATACCCGTTAGTGGCATAATCAGGGTGAAAAGCCAGCCCTAATAGTCCGCGCTCCCCTCCGGTAGAGATAAGGTCACTTATATCCAGAAAGGTAGTAGCATCGGGACTTGTATCGTCAATGAAACGGATAAGCCCTCCCTGTTCGACTATAAAGATGCGGTCGTCTCCGGCATTGGTTATTACTACCGGCGAACTAAACCCTGTGGCATACATTTCCAGTTCGGGTTGCGCCTGTGCAAAGGCAGCACCTGTACAGAGGCAAACAACAAAAGTAAATAGTGTTTTCATAGCTAAATTGTATTGGTTGTTTTTTAAAAGTAATAATAAATTAACAATACAACAAGCTGGTTAACATAACCTTATAGGTTATAAATGGGTTTGTCTTTCGGGTAGCGTACTTTATAGCTTATACGAAGTTTCTTACTCTCTCCCGGTTTTAACTTCAGTTCCCAGGTTAAAACTCCGGTTTCCTTATTTATTTTGGCACCATCACTTTCCAGTAATTCTACCTGAATATCTTTATCGGTACTAATAGGGTATTGGTCCTTTAGCATAAGTGATACAGTTTCTTTTTTGTTATTTTTTACGGTTAGGTCGTAAGTAAAGGTTTGCTCTTTGTAAGATGACAGGAATTTAGATCCCGACTTATCGGCCACTTTTTCTCTTTTAACCGATACCTTTTTGTCACGACCCATGCTTAATCTTAGAGTGTCACTGGTACTGTTTGGGTCTATGTATGTTTTTCCGGCATACATACCTTCAAAAATAATATTGGCTTCACCGCTTAATAGGTTGTATTTGGAATAGTCTTCTATTTCGGCAAGCAGGAAAGCTTCTTTCTCCAGTTTTGGAACCGAATAATGCCTGTATGAAGCAGGTAGTTTTATTTCCTTAAGGGTTACACTGTGCTTTTTACCGTTGCTTAAAATATCATAAGGCACATCAATATCAAACGAAACCGTAAGCTGGTTTTCTGTTATGGCTACATATTCATCTAGTGAAGATTCTCTTTTGTATATACTATCAGCAGCTCCCGGAGCACCTCTACCCGATGAAATTTGTAACTCCTCTACCTGTCCCTGTAAGCTATTCATTACAGAAACATCCCCGCTACGGTAATTACGAAGATCATTAAATCTAAGAAACCACGCGCTTAGTATAGGGGCCTCATTGTTTTGGTTAGGCTGTCCGCTTGATAAGGTAAGTTTTATTTTTTTCCAGTCAACTCCGGTTTGTTGTGTTACCTGTGCCTTATACATCATGTTAATAGGTTCAGATATACTTTCGGTTCTAAGGTCATAAAAGGGAGACCATGTGGCACTTGGTGTAAGGTAGCTTATGGAAAGAGGAACGTTACCTGCCGTTTCATTCATTACCTGTAGTACCAGTTTACCCTGCGAATCATTTTCTGTTTTACTGGTATTTACCTCCAGTTTTCGGTTAAGGCGGGTAATGTTTTCAGCGATTTTTTTCTCCTGTGTCAATAATGTATTTATGGTATTGGCAGTTTCGGTTCTTTTGGCTTTATAATAGTCTACCATTTTCATAAGCTCGGCTACACTTAGTCCTGAATCCTGACCGTATACCTGATTGTTCTTGTCCAGTAATTCCAGTATCTTTTCTTCAGATGTTTTGGCATTTATGATCCTTCTAAATTCTTGAGTTAAAAGGGTAATACTGTCGCGCACCTGTTTTACCTGCGGAGAGGTTTCATCTGGGGTGTACTCTGAAATATAATTTCGGGTAAACTGTACCGAAAGTACCGTAAGGGTAGATGGTGCGCCAATTTGAACCGTACTCTCATTAAGGTAATCGGCTACGTTTTTAATAACTATCTCACTTGTACCTGCCGGAAGTTTTACGTTTGCTGTATGGGTAAGTTCGGCGCCGTTAAAATATACGGTAGCCGATTTTGCTTCGGCATTCGTAAATACAGGTTTTTGTGCCAGCATTACATTGCCGGCCAATAATAAAATAATCAGAAGTGCTCTCATAACAATTTAATTTGCATTTATTGTTATAGAGCATAAAAACGGGCCTAAGGTTGGGAGAGTGTATTAATTATCTCCTCCAAATAGTTTTTTAAAGAATCCTTTTGTCTCGGTAGTGTCAATTTCCGGTACTGCTTCCTCCCTAATTTTAAGCCACTCCCTTGCAGGGCCGTTAACATCTATCTGTCCGGTTTGACCTATGGTATCATTCGCCTGAATCACACCACGGTTTACCATTAGTTTCTTGATGTAGTTGTCATGAGTTACGGCAAAATCCCTTAGTTCGCCCCTGTCGTTAAAGCGCCACATGAACTTTTTAGGCCTCGGGATTATACTTGCCAGATAAACCGATTCGTCCAGTGACAGGGCCAGTGGTGGCTTTTGGAAATAGTATTGTGCTGCTTCGCCTACGCCATATACATTAGGGCCCCATTCAATAATGTTGAGGTATACCTCAAACATCCTTTCTTTACTGGCAATGCGATTGTTTTCCAGTATATATACCAGCAGGATTTCTTCCAGTTTTCGTGAAAGTGTCTTTTCGCGGGTAAGGAAAACGTTTTTAACCAACTGCATGCTTATGGTACTGGCACCACGGGCAAATTTTTTGGTTTGTATGTTTTTTACAATACTTTGTTTAAACGCCTCATTAATAAAGCCTCTGTGATGGAAAAACGAAGGATCTTCGCTTGTCAATACAGCATTTTTAAGGAAACCTGGGATATGTTCATACGGTGTATAGTTAGGGTTATCGGGACCCACAACTATAGGACGTTGTTTAACACCGTTATCTACTGCCCTGTATACAAAAGAGGTGTTTAGTTTACCCAAATCGGCCTCCCCGTATTTTTTGATTTTAAAGCCTTCTTTTTTCAGGCTGCTGTCAAAAACTATATCATCGGGTTTATTTTTGTTATACATAAAGTGGAGCTGATAGCTGAAGTTACCATCGGCTTCCATGCCTTCAAAATGGGTAAACAGTCCGTTAGGAAGGGAGTTGATAAACTCCTGTGCTTTCATGTTAGGAATTGTTGCCTTTAACTGGTAAACGGTATCTTTCTTTATGCTGTAACGAACAAACGGCTGTATTTTTATTTTGTTGAGCTGCATGGCAGAGGTGCTGTCCAGTTCTATAAAATCAGGTCCGAAAAGAAAATGGTAGTCAAAACGGGCACTGTTTATTACTACATCTTTTTTGGAAATTTTGGGATGATTTACCATAAAATTGCCAATAGAAGCAAAACCGTCTACCCTGAACTCGTCACCGCTAAGGTTTATATTCTCTACATTTACCCTGATGGAATCAAAGCCTGATTTAAGTCCGAAACGCTCGTCAAGGTAAGGGACAATAATCCTGCCTTTGTCTGAGTTGTAAAATTTCAGGTCGGCCTGCCTGTTCCTTGGATCGGCAAAACCTTTTACTTCCCAGTTTTGCGAAAGGCTGTCGGTCTCCACTGCCATAAACGATTCCAGCTGCTCGTTAGCTAATCTGAGTTGTTTCAGGTTGAGGTTTACCCTGCGTCCGTTGTCATTAACGGTAAGAGTAAGGTTTTCCAGCTGCATATCGGTAGGGATAAGGTTTAGTAGCTTATGTAACAGTTTGTATGCTTTACGGGCATAATCAGGGCCTTCACTTTTAATTTTTGATACCGCTCCCTTTTTGCGGTGCAGGAACGATTCAAAGTTTTTCCCTTTTTCGTTTTGGATTAGCTGGATGTAACCGTTTTTCATTTCAAGCATGCCTAGTTGTACTTCGCCTGCTAAAAGACGGGACAGGTTAATGCTTGTTTTTACGGTTTCTATTTTCAGTAGTGTATCACCCTGTTTGGGTTTTAATGATACATTACTGACTTCAATACCCGACAGCCCTTTAAAAGAGGCATTGCCAACAGTAAACGTGCTGTTGTATTCGGTATTCATTTTGGCTATGGTCTTATCTATAGCCTTATTTAAAAATGTATTGCGAAAGGCAAAAAAGCCTATAATTAAAAGTACCAGAAGTGCGGCAACTATTTTAAGGGTGAGTATAGCTGCTTTTTTAGGATTGATTTTTTGCATAGTGTATCCTGTTACCCGAATAAATGGCCTGCTACATCTTCTATCTTAGAGACCAGTTTTATTTCTATAAGGGTGTTTTTAAGTGAAATCTTATTGTACTTAGATACAAAAATAGTGGAAAATCCTAATTTTTCTGCTTCTAAAATGCGCTGTTCCACACGGTTAACAGGGCGTATTTCTCCCGAAAGTCCTATTTCTCCCGCAAAACAAAAGTCTTTTCCTACAGGTATATCTTCGTTAGAAGATAGTATGGCTGCTACTACGGCAAGGTCAATAGCAGGGTCGTCTACATTAATGCCACCGGTAATGTTTAGGAAAACATCTTTTGCTGCCAGCCTGAATCCGGCTCTTTTTTCCAGTACGGCGAGAACCATGTTAAGCCTTTTGGCATTATATCCTGTAGTGCTTCGTTGCGGAGTACCATATACGGCAGAACTTACCAGTGCCTGTATCTCTACCATAAGTGGGCGCATGCCTTCCATAGTGGTGGCTATTGCCGTGCCACTAAGCTCTTCTTCCTTGTGGGATATTAATATTTCCGATGGGTTTGCGACTTCTCTAAGTCCTGTTCCAAGCATCTCGTAAATACCCAGTTCGGCTGTAGAACCAAATCGGTTTTTAAGGGAGCGCAGTATACGGTATACATGGTTACGGTCGCCTTCAAACTGAAGTACGGTATCTACCATGTGTTCCAGTATTTTTGGTCCGGCAATACTACCATCTTTGGTAATGTGTCCTATAAGTATAACCGGTACATTTGTCTCTTTGGCAAACTTAATAAGTTCGGCAGTAGTTTCCCTTATCTGTGAGATACTTCCGGCTGATGATTCTATGAAATCAGTATGCAGTGTCTGGATAGAGTCGATTATAACCACCTCGGGTTCAATAGCTGCTATCTGTTTGAAAATGTTCTGGGTTTTGGTTTCGGTAAGGATAAAACAATTGTCTGCCGAGGGGGTAATCCTTTCGGCACGCATTTTTATCTGTTTCTGACTTTCCTCACCCGATACGTAAAGTGTTTTGTAGGGAAGGCGAAGCGATATCTGTAAAAGCAGCGTACTTTTACCTATGCCGGGTTCACCGCCTAAAAGGGTAAGTGAACCGGGTACCAGGCCACCGCCCAGTACACGGTTCAATTCTCCGTCGCCCGTATTAAGGCGAATTTCCTGAGAAGAGTCTATTTCATTTATGCGTAATGGCTTTGCAGCTCTTTTAACTTCGGGAGACGATGGTTTCCATGCCTGTTTTTCCTCCTTCTGGATTACTTCTTCAACAATGGTGTTCCATTCCCTGCACGAATTGCACTGTCCCTGCCATTTAGAGTACTGGGTGCCGCAATTCTGACAAAAAAAAGCTGTTTTTAACTTAGCCATAAATATTACATCTCACTTTTTAAACTCTCTGCTTTTTCAAGCATATAATCTTTTGTTATTCCGCCTATTTCCTCAAAGTTAAAACTGTTATTGTATACTTTGATGGCTTTTTTAATGTTGCCTGTATATTCGTAATACAATGCTTCATAATATTCGCCTATTATGGTTTTAGGGTAGTTTTTTCTTGCTACGTTTGCCAGATCTTTAAATTCTCCAAAGGCGCCATTTTTCATAATAGCCGCTTCAATGGCTTTAAAGTCGTTAAGGCGTACGGTCATTTTTACACCAAGATCCCTTTCAATCATCTCATACTTGTCTTCAAGGTACTCAACATAACCGGAAGTTTGTGCGGCCAGTTTTTGGAACTCATCTGAAGTGATAGGCTGGTATGAAGAGAAAATATGATACAATGCACTTGGAATGGCATTTGGTACTAATGAGTAATGAGATTCACCAATGAACTCGTCAAAAAGGTAACGGAACTTGGTTTCGGTTACTGCCTTAATGTTTTCGTCCATTGCTTTTATTTTATTTTTCAGTCGGCCTACATCGCCATCGGCTGTAGCCAGATAGTAAAAAATAGGTTTGTCTATAGCCTTGAATCTTGCAGGTATACGGGTTTCCATTTCTGCAGGCAGTACCGGGCTCATCATGATATAGGCATTAAAAAGCGGATTATCCTTATACAGGAAGAAGTTGGCAAATCCGGCAGTAACGTCGTGACCAGCTATAATTTTAAACGGAGATACTCTGTATTTTTTTTCCATCATAGGTACAACTTCACGTCCTATAAAATCAAAGAATTTTTCTCCTTTTTCCTGCGGTAGTCCACTCTCGCTTTCCCATTCGCAGTCCCTATCTCTGTCGGGTTGGCTAATGCCTACTATTATAACTTCAGGAAGGTCATCCCAGTAGGAAGTATACGATAGTACTCCGGCAAAAGGATCTAAAAGGTAGTCGCCATCGAGTAATACAAGTAATGGGTATTTTTTGTCTTTGTTGCTTTCGTACGAGTTTGGTAGTTTTATGGTTACCAGTCTGTTTTCGTTTAAAGCTTCAGATGTGATTTCTTCAGTGGTAAGCTGCTGTGCGTAGGTATTGCAAAAAGCAAAAATCAGCAACAGTAAGGTAATTTTTTTCATTGCTTTTGGTCGGTTTTTAGTTGAAGGTGGAAAGATAGCGATTATTTGCTTTTTTGAAGTAAAGGCAATAATAAAAATGACAGGCCGCCAAGTAAAATAATAAGGCCTGTTTGCGATCCCCAAACAATCCAACCAAAGGCAGTTCCGGCAGTAAAAGGTATGCCGTAAACGGTAAGTGTTTTGCCTATAACAACCGGGAACCAGCCTGTTCCGCCGTTAGTGAAAGTAATAACCAGGCTGCCTACTACAAAGGCAGTAGCTACCGACCCGAAAGAAAGATTTGCCGTTTCCGGAAGGGCATAAATGGTTATGTAAAACATAAGCACATAAGAGAACCATATGTAAACCGAAAGTAACAGAAAGGGCCATTTGTTAGGCATCTTAAAAACGCTGAGAGCCCCTTCAATAAGTCCTGATACTTTTGTTTTGAGTTTTTGTACCCAGCTTAGTTTTGAGTATATGAAAAACAGGATGGAGCCTAAAAACAATGCTCCGGCTATAATCCCGTAAATAAGTAATTTTTTAAAAGGTACATCGGCAAGATGTTCTTTTACAACATCAAACTGTAAAAATGCAGTGGCGCTTAGTACTATAATAAGCAGGAAAAGGTCTATTATCCTTTCCGAGATTATGGTGCCCAGGCCTTTGTCAAAAGGTACATCGGCATATCGTTTTAAAACAATAGCGCGACTTACTTCTCCGCTGCGCGGAACAATCATGTTCATGAGGTAGGTAATACTAACAGCACCAAATTTTACAGGAAAAGGCGCGGTGTAGCCTATATGTGCCAGGGTGTATTTCCAGCGGTAGGCCCTGGCCCAAAATCCGGTCAAGCCCACAAGGAGTGATATACCCACATACAGGTAATTGGCTGTTTTAAAGCTGTTTTTTACATCTTCTACCTCCTGTGGGGTAAACTGCCTGAATGTGTATATAACTAAAAAAACTCCCAACAAAAGTGGGAGTAGTATACTTAATATTCTGCTTAACTTTTTTTTCAAATTATGTTAGCGAGTTGTCTGTCTCATTCGGAAAAACAATAGAAGGCTTAAATGTTTTAGCCTCTTCAAACTCAAAGATACCATAAGAGATAATTATGATAATATCTCCCTTTTGTACTTTTCTGGCAGCCGGACCGTTGAGTGTTATTTCTCCGCTGTTCCTGTTTCCTTTTATCACATAAGTTTCAAGTCTTTCACCATTGTTAATGTTAACTATAGAAACTTTTTCACCTTCAATAATGTTTGCAGCTTCCATTAACGCTTCGTCAATGGTTATACTGCCTATGTAATTTAAATCGGCTCCAGTCACCGTAACGCGGTGAATCTTGGATTTTACAACTTGAATTTGCATGGCGCAAAGGTAATCAATTTAATGAAATATTGTCTATTAGGCGAATATTACTTAAAAAAACAGCAATAAAGGCACGGTATTTTTTGTTTTCCTTAATGGTAGCAGGTAGCAGAGTATCTTCTTCTGCTACTTCAAAATACTCCATTTCAAACTCAGGGTGTGCCTTGAAAATGTTATTTACATATTCGGTAATGTACTCAACGGGATGATTATCAAATAATTGCCTTGCCTCGGTTAAGGTTTTGTAAATTAATGCTGCCTTGGTTTTATCTTCATCGCTAAGTCGCTGGTTGCGTGAGCTCATTGCCAGTCCGTTTTCTTCCCTTAGTATAGGGCATCCTACAACATTTACCGGCATATTATTTTTTTCTACCATCTTCTTAACGATTTGAAGCTGCTGGAAATCCTTTTCGCCAAAGTAGGCATTATCCGGCTCTACTATTTCAAACAGTTTTTTTACTATGGTACCCACGCCGTCAAAATGACCCGGCCTGAAACGTCCTTCCATTTGATTTTCCAGTCCGTCGAAAGAAAAGTTTGCCGATGTTATGTTGTCATCATACATTTCCTTAACGCTGGGTGCAAAAACAATAATATTCTCATTTACCGTTTTAATCTTATCGACATCTGTTTCCAGGGTACGCGGATATTTTTCCAGATCTTCGGGATTATTAAACTGGGTTGGGTTAACAAAAATACTGATAACAGTATGGCTGTTATGCTTTACAGATTCCTTTAAAAGGGAGAGGTGGCCGTTGTGCAGGGCTCCCATGGTAGGTACAAAACCAACGCCCGAGTTAGTTTCCCTAAGCTTGGCTAACTGTGCTTTTAAATCGGTTTTGTTGTTGAAAATGAGCATTAATTTGTAATTAAAATTGGAGGCAAAATTAATATTTTAGTGATAAAATGCATAAAATTGTTTAATTTTGCGTGTTTTTTATACCCAATTCTAAAATCTAATATTTACAATGGAGGATAAGAGGATATTATATGTATCATCTGAAGTAGTACCTTATTTGGCTGAAAATGAAGTTTCTTTAATGTCGTATGATGTGCCAAAAATGATAAACGACCAAGGCGGGCAAATCAGAATTTTTATGCCTCGTTACGGTAATATAAACGAAAGAAGGCATCAGTTACATGAGGTTATTCGCCTGTCAGGTATGAACCTGGTGGTGAATGATATGGATATGCCGCTTATCATTAAGGTCGCTTCAATACCAAAAGAGAGGATTCAGGTTTATTTCATTGATAACGACGAGTACTTTAAAAGAAAAGCAACTTTTGCCGATGAAGACGGAACACTTTATCCGGATAACGACGAAAGGTCTATTTTCTTTGCAAAAGGAGTGGTGGAAACAGTTAAGAAATTAAACTGGGTTCCTGATATTATTCATGTTCATGGCTGGATGGCTGCTATGTTGCCTATCTATATGAAACATTTTTACAAAGATGAAGCACTTTTTGCTGATACAAAAATCGTTACTTCGGTATATGGGCAGTCTTTTGATGGTACGCTGGATAACGAAATGATTAAAAAGGTAGTCTTTGATGATGTTCCTGAAAGTGACATAAAGCATCTTGCCGAACCAAGTTATGAAAATATACTTAAAGCATCCATAGCGCATTCTGACGCCGTTATCATAGCTTCAGAAAATGTTTCTGATGATATGGTTAAGTTTGTAGAGGCTTCAGGAAAACCTTTCCTGCCGTATGTTCCTAAAGATAAATTTGCAGAGGAGTATACTAATTTCTATAAAAATCAGGTTTTATAGAAAAACATTTTAAAAAAATTCTATGAAAAGCCGAATACTAAATAAACTTGCTGTTGCTTTGGGTACTGTTGCTCTTGTAAGCGTAATAGCTTGTGATTATGAATATAACGAGGTAGGTTCTGATATCATTCAGGATGACGTACATCACAATGGTATTGAAAAGTATGTTGCTAATGCTGTCGCTTTTGATAAGCCTACAGGATCAGTGCAAACTAATAATATGCCTATAAATTCGCTGGGGGTATATGATAGTCCTGTGTTTGGTAAAACCATCTCCCGTTTTGTGACTCAGGTTGCACTTGCCAGTGAAAACCCAACGCTAACCAATCCGGTAATAGATACAGTGTACTTGTATGTGCCATATTTCAGTAATCTTGAAAGTACAGATACTGATGGTGAGAGCACTTATACTCTGGATTCGATTTTCGGTGGTGAAAATAGCAAGATAAAACTGAATATTTTTGAAAACGGATATTACCTTAGAAGTACTGATCCGGGATCTGAAGACGGAATTCAGAAATATTACTCAGATGACCGTTCACTTATCGATGCTTATAAGGGTTCTGTTCTGTTGAACAATAGTGCAAATACTGATGAGAACGATCAGTTCTTCTTCAATGATGCTGAAATTGACAGAAAAGTAACGCTTGAAGACGGAAGTGAGAAACTTGTTGAACGATTTAAACCGGGTATGTATCTTCAGCTTAATAAGGATTTCTTTACTGAGAAGATGTTTAATGCTCCAGAAGGAAGCCTTGTTAATAACAATGTTTTTAAGGATTATTTTAGGGGACTCTATTTTGATGTGGAGCAGGTAGGTGATGACAGTGCAATGGGTATGATGGATTTTACAGATGGTAAAATAGTTATACTTTATACCGATACAAAGCTTGATACTAACGGAGATCCTGTTCTTGATGACGAGGGTAATGTGGAAACTACAAGCAAAACTATTACTCTTAACTTAACTGGTAATACCGTTAATCTGTTCGATAATACATATAACGATACTTTTACCTCGGCTATAGGCTCTTCAGACGAAGTAGAGGGTGATGAGCGTTTGTATGTTAAGGGCGGTGAAGGTTCGTTAGCGTTTATTAATATCCTGGACCAAGTGGATCTTGATTTCCTTAAGCCCGACCCTGTAACAGGTGAAAGGGTGCTTATAAATGAGGCGAATCTTACTTTTTACATAGATAAAGCAGCTATGACTAATGCAGTTGAGCCAAACAGATTGTATCTTTATGATGTGAAAAACAAAAGACCTTTGTATGATTATTATGTGGATCAAACCACAAATTCATCTAATCCTAAATACAGCCGTTATATTTATGGCGGGATTCTTGAGTATGATGATGATGGTGAAGGACTACGTTATAAAGTTCGTATTACAGACCACGTAAATAATATAGTTAACAAAGATTCTACAAACGTAGTTATTGGACTTGCCGTGACAGAATCTATTAGTCAGATTTCGAACGCAGCATTAAGGACTCCGTTTACAATAGGGACGACCGAAGTGAAGTCTACTCCGTTATCATCGGTAATCAGTCCGATGGGAACGGTGCTTTACGGAAGTAAAGCAGGGGCTAATGTTCCTGAGGATAAAAGACTTAAGCTAGAAATTTATTATACCAAACCAAATTAACCAAATTATTAAGAATTATGTGTGGAATTGTTGGTTATATAGGACACAAAGAAGCATATCCAATTATTATTAAAGGTCTTAAGAGACTTGAATACAGAGGGTATGACAGTGCCGGGGTGGTTCTTTATGATGGGAACGACCTTAAACTTTCCAAAACAAAAGGTAAAGTTTCAGATTTAGAAGAGAGAGCAAAACAGGAGGGGACATCTGCCGGTACTATTGGTATGGGGCATACAAGATGGGCTACTCACGGTGTGCCAAACGATGTGAACTCGCATCCGCACTTTTCTAATTCAGGTGAGCTTGTAATAATACACAATGGTATTATTGAGAATTATGAGCCTTTAAAAAAAGAACTTATTAAAAGAGGGTATAATTTTAAATCAGATACTGATACCGAGGTGTTAGTTAACCTGATTGAAGATGTACAGAAAAAAGATAACCTTAAACTGGGTAAAGCTGTTCAGGTGGCTTTAAATCAGGTGGTAGGTGCTTATGCTATTGTGGTTTTTGATAAAAAGAAACCAAATGAGCTTGTTGCTGCCCGTTTGGGTAGCCCGCTGGCAATTGGTGTGGGTGAAGATGAGTTCTTCATTGCATCAGATGCTTCTCCTTTTATTGAATATACTTCAAATGCCATATATCTTGAAGATGAGGAAATGGCAGTGATAAGGCTTGGAAAAGAGCTTAAAATAAGAAAAATTAAGGATGATTCATTAGTGGATCCTTACATTCAGGAATTACAAATGAACCTTGAGCAAATAGAGAAAAACGGTTACGATCACTTTATGCTTAAGGAAATTTATGAGCAGCCTAATGTAATTAAGGATACTTACAGAGGTAGGCTTCATACAGATACCGGTATGATTAAAATGGCCGGTGTTGAAGATAACCTTCAAAAATTCCTTAATGCAAACAGGATACTTATAGTAGCCTGTGGTACCTCATGGCATGCTGGTTTAGTGGCTGAATATATTTTTGAGGAGTTTGCGCGTATACCGGTAGAGGTAGAGTATGCTTCTGAGTTTAGGTACAGAAATCCGATAATAAACAAGGATGATGTTGTTATAGCAATATCCCAGTCGGGTGAAACTGCTGATACCCTTGCGGCTATTAAAATGGCAAAAGAGAACGGTGCATTTGTATTTGGGGTTTGTAATGTGGTAGGTTCGTCTATTTCGAGAGAGACACATGCGGGAGCTTATACTCACGCGGGTCCTGAAATCGGGGTAGCTTCTACAAAAGCATTTACTACACAAATTACGGTGTTAACCCTTATTGCTTTACGTTTGGCAAATGCTAAAGGTACGCTTACAAAATCAGACTACTTTAGATATCTTCAGGAAATGGAGCTTATTCCGCAAAAAGTGGAAGAAGCACTTCAAACCAACGATGTTGCTCAAAAAGTGGCAGCTGCCTATAAAGATGCTTCAAACTGCCTTTACTTAGGTAGGGGGTATAACTTCCCTGTGGCGCTTGAGGGGGCTTTAAAGCTTAAAGAGATATCGTATATCCATGCAGAAGGTTATCCTGCGGCTGAGATGAAGCACGGGCCTATCGCTCTTATTGATGAGCAAATGCCTGTTGTTGTTGTAGCACCAAAGCAGGAGCACTATGATAAGATTGTAAGTAACATACAGGAAATTAAATCGCGTAGCGGAAAAATTATCGCTGTAGTTACAAAAGGAGATACTCAGGTGAAGGATTTAGCAGATCATGTTATTGAAATTCCGGAAGTTTCTGATGCGCTTTCGCCACTGGTAACCACAATACCTTTACAGTTGCTTTCTTACCATATTGCGGTAATGAGGGGTTGTAATGTGGATCAGCCAAGAAATCTGGCAAAATCGGTTACGGTAGAGTAATCTTAATAATAAAAGAACTGAAAAGCCGCTAAGATTTTCTTAGCGGCTTTCTTTTTACTTAAAATATATTTGTTTGCTTTATAAAAGCCTGTAAAATCAGTTAAAGCAGGTTTATTGCTGATTTTGAAAATGTATGCATAAGTATTTTTTCTTTTTGAAATTCATAAATGAAACCGTGTATATAGTGATAAATACAGTGTATTTTTAATAATCAGGCTTTTTGTTGCAAAAAATGCAAAAAATAAATTGGATATTTTGTTTGGAAAAAACTATCTTTGCGCTCGAAAAAAAGAGGTTTTTTCAGGAAACGTAAATAGCTGTTAAATAAATATATAAGCAATGTCTAAAGGAATAGGAAAAGTTGCACAGATTATCGGGCCGGTTGTAGATGTGGTGTTTAACACCCAAAACGCTGAGCTTCCAAAAATTTATGATTCATTAGAAATCACTAAAAAAGATGGTTCAAAACTGGTACTGGAGGTACAGTCTCACGTAGGTGAGGATACTGTTCGTACTATTTCCATGGACTCTACTGACGGATTAAGCAGAGGGCAGGAAGTTGTTGCAACAGGAAACCCTATCCAGATGCCTGTTGGCGGAGACGTTTACGGACGTTTATTTAATGTTGTTGGAGACGCTATCGATGGTCTTGGTGATTTGCCTAAAGAGGGTGAGAATGGTTTACCTATTCACCGTCAGGCACCTAAATTTGAGGATCTGTCAACTTCATCAGAAGTTTTATTTACCGGTATTAAAGTAATTGACCTTATTGAGCCTTATGCAAAAGGTGGTAAAATTGGTCTTTTCGGTGGTGCTGGTGTAGGTAAAACGGTACTTATTCAGGAGTTGATTAACAATATTGCAAAAGGTCACGGTGGTCTTTCAGTATTCGCAGGAGTAGGTGAAAGAACGCGTGAAGGTAATGACCTTCTTCGTGAGATGCTTGAGTCTGGTATTATCAAATACGGTGACGATTTCATGCACTCAATGGAGAATGGTGGTTGGGACCTTTCTAAAGTAGATAAAGCAGGTATGAGACAGTCTAAGGCTACATTCGTATTCGGACAGATGAATGAGCCACCTGGAGCACGTGCACGTGTTGCGCTTTCAGGTCTTACAATTGCTGAGTACTTCCGTGACGGAGCAGGTGACGGACAGGGGAAAGACGTACTTTTCTTCGTAGATAACATCTTCCGTTTTACTCAGGCTGGTTCTGAGGTATCTGCACTTCTTGGTCGTATGCCATCTGCGGTAGGTTATCAGCCAACTCTAGCTACAGAGATGGGTGCTATGCAGGAGCGTATTACTTCGACTAAAAAAGGATCTATTACTTCAGTACAGGCGGTATATGTACCTGCGGATGACTTAACTGACCCGGCACCGGCTACAACTTTCGCCCACCTTGATGCTACAACAGTACTTTCACGTAAAATTGCTGAGCTTGGTATCTACCCGGCGGTAGACCCTCTTGATTCTACTTCAAGAATCCTTACTCCGCAAATTTTAGGTGATGAGCATTACAACTGTGCACAAAGAGTAAAATATATTCTTCAGAAATATAAAGAACTTCAGGATATTATTGCTATCCTTGGTATGGAAGAGCTTAGTGAAGATGATAAACTTTCAGTATCACGCGCTCGTCGTGTTCAACGTTTCCTTTCTCAGCCATTCCACGTAGCAGAGCAGTTTACAGGTATCCCTGGGGTATTAGTAAGTATTAAAGATACAATCAAAGGATTTAACATGATTATGGATGGTGAACTGGATCACCTACCGGAAGCTGCCTTCAACCTTAAAGGTACCATCGAAGATGTAATCGAGGCAGGTCAGAAAATGTTAAGCGAGGCATAATAAAAAGTTCGGGGTTTCGGGTTTGCAGTTCATGGTTTATCCGTTAACGCTAAGCACGTAACCCTAAACTCAAAACTTTAAACTATGTTATTAGAAATAGTATCACCGGAAGGCCACTTATTTAAAGGAGAAGTTACATCAGTAACTGTACCGGGAGTAAATGGTGAATTCCAGATGTTAAACCACCACGCTAATATCGTATCGATACTTGCAGCTGGTGACATAAAAGTCGAAGTTTCTGATTTTAAGAGTAACAACTCTTTTGGCGGAAAGTTTGTAAAGTCAGACAAAGACCAGAAATTCCTTCTGTCTGTAAATTCCGGTACGCTGGAAATGAAAGATAACAAGGTGATTATCTTAGTTGACTAAATCTTGATTATTTTTAGATATAAATTGAAAGCCCTGTAGTATTACAGGGCTTTTTTATTATACTTGTTTTATGGAGAAAACTTTAGATAATGTTATTATAAGTGAGGGCAGGCGTCCGTTTTGGCAAACCATTATTGCAGCCCTTTTTTATACGGTAACAGCTGGGCTTTTGCTTATGGCTGTTATTGCCTTCTTTTTAGAGTTAAGTATGGAAACGCTTAAAGGTATTATAGGGATTGTTTCACTTTCTATAGTTACGTTTGCTTATGCTCTTAAATTCTCAGCGATTAATAATGTTTATTTTGATCTTGAAAACAGGAAATATAAAAAAGAGATTGTTGTAGGTCCTTTTAAAACCGGTAAATGGATTGAATTGCCTGAAATTGACTATATATCGGTATTCAGGCAAGGATGGTCTAAAGATAGTGATGGCGACGGACGTACCGATAGCAGTGGCTATGTTTATGATGTAAATGTATGGCACAATACCTCAAAACATTTTACTATATATTCAAACGGTTATCCAGAAGCTTCTTTAGAAATGGGTCGTCAGTTAGCTGTGAAACTCAATACTGATTTGCTTGATGCCACAGACCCGTTTAATAAGGAATGGGTTGATTTGTAGTTTCATGAAATTACTGCTACTACATGTATTGCTAATAGTGTAAGGCCTATTACATGTGTCCGCATCATTTTTTTATTCTCCTTAAGCCATCCAAAAAATATAAACAGGGTATGTGTTGCAAAATAAAACAATCCTGTGAACATGGTCCATATAAACATATCAAAGCCTTTCCATGCGGCTTTTCCGTTATAGACAAAATGTTCATCAATCCAGAGATATCCGTAAAACGCATACATGCTAATAAACACTGTAGCGTATAAAGGAAACCGTTTTGGTGATATCACGGTTGTTAATATTGGTATAAGAAATAGCAGATATATCATTAGTTACTGTCGTTTTTATCTTCTATAAACTCCAT
This sequence comes from Flavobacterium rhizophilum, assembly GCF_046000485.1. Taxonomy (NCBI): domain Bacteria; kingdom Pseudomonadati; phylum Bacteroidota; class Flavobacteriia; order Flavobacteriales; family Flavobacteriaceae; genus Flavobacterium; species Flavobacterium rhizophilum. Next base: position 14,055 of record NZ_JBELQB010000006.1, on the reverse strand, counting down.
AATGTCTCCGGGCTGGCAATCCAGCTCCTTGCAGATAGCCTCCAGTGTACTGAAACGAATCGCCTTAGCCTTTCCCGTTTTAAGTATGGAAAGGTTAGCTGTTGTTATGCCTATTTTGTCGGCGAGCTCGTTAGAGCGCATTTTTCGCTTTGCCAGCATAACGTCTAAGTTGATGATAATAGGCATAGGCTTATATTGTTAGTTCGTTTTCTTCCTGTATAAACTCTCCTTTTTCTGCCATATAAGCCATAATATAAAGCAGTTTTCCGGTAAGGTATAGTCCTAAAAAAGGTAAAATTTGTTTGAATAAAAAAGGCACATCAAAGTGTAATACCAGTGCGGTACAACTATATAGTACAAATTTTGCCTTGGCGAAAGTGATTACCGCAGTACCGGCTTTTTTAAAGTCTTCCCCCTGGTCATTATAAAACATTTTACCGCTTTTTATCTTAATCATGCATTTGTAAAAACGTTTAATACCATATATGAGGTAAGTCAGAAAGCTACCATATAATACAGCAAAAATACCTGCTAGCTGTGTTTCTTCGCTTATGGTATATTCAGGCAGGTTAAAGGTTTGGTTTAAAAAGTCGTGAGCAAGTTCACGGTTGTTTTTTATGATTATAAATATTCCCATCCCAATGTTATAAACAGCCATTATAGCCGCTATAGCCAGTAGTATTCTTAATGCGGTAATAATGACATTTATGTGGTTCATTATATAGTTTTTCATAGTAATTGTTTTAAACGGTTAGGTCATTTTCTTCTTTTTGTTGTTTTGCCATAAGGAAAACGTCGCTAAGTACTATAAAAAAGAAACCAAGGCCCAGTGTGAATAAAGAAGTGTTAAAGCCCAGGCTTACACTTGCTTTGCCCTGTAAAAGGGAAAAATATACTGTAGGTAATATGCCTATTATCCAGCTTAATATTATGGCTTTTCCCGTTTGGTTAAAGGAAATAATTACCACCTCGTCAAAAAAGCGTTTCTTTTTAAAACTTTCCAATACCTTTTTAAACAGGTATACCGCGTAAACCAGTAACACATAAGATATGTATACAGCAAGCAGGGCTATTATCAGTTCTGCACCTTTAATGTTGGCAAACTTATCTCCGTCACCGTTAAGGGAAAACGGAATCCTGTCGGGCATTATGGCTGTCATTAAAATAAATGGAAGGCCAAATATTGCCGGTATTATTGTTAAGGCAAATACTATATTGATGATTGTTTTTAGTACTAAAAGTCGTTTCATGGTATTTATTATATCGTTAATTCGTTTTCCTGTTTAATGGTAACACCTGATTTAATTATATCGCCTACTACAAAAATTCCAATAGCTATAATCAGTGTAGCGATATGACTATTGCTCTTAAAAAGGAAATTTAAAGAGTCTATATCAGGAAAACCATTTTTAAAAGAGTTATTAATAATAACAAAAATTATGTTTAAACCTATTCCTGCAAGGCTGTATACTAAGAGTAAAATTCCGCTATATTTTAGATATTTTACACTTTTGGGATTAAAGAAATTATGTTTGATAAAAGAGCCTATTGAAATTTGGAGGCAAATTATCGAAGAGAGAAATAGTATTCCTTTTAGCGCTGGAGCATATAGAAAATAGAAAATATCGAGTTTTAGTGAGTTTATAAATCGATTGTGTTGTAGTGAGGAGTAATATAGGTATATATTAAGTGCTATTCCTAGCGCGGTTATGAGAATAAGGCCTTTAAGTATCCAGTTTAATATTTTTATTTTGCTCATTGTAGGTAAAGTTGATTGGTTTGTTTGATGCAAATATATATAAATTATCGAAAAACAATAATTAATATTTTAAAAACAATATTTTTTTGAAATAAACTGCTGAATAATCTTCCGTATTTTTGAGATATGGAAAAACTACCAAAATCCTTACAACTCAAGTTACAGCAACGAAAAGAGGCTAATGCTTTACGTACTTTAACCGAAGCTCACGGTCTGGTAGATTTTTCTTCAAACGATTATCTGGGTTTCTCACAATCTGAGGGAATTTTCCAACAAGCACATCAATACCTGCTTTCTGCTAATGTGGTTAGCAATGGGGCTACAGGCTCGAGGCTGATAAGCGGTAACCATTCACTGTATAAAGATACCGAGGCTTTTATAGCCAAATTTCATAATAGTCCTTCGGCATTAGTGTTCAATTCGGGTTATGATGCTAATGTGGGGTTCTTTTCTTCAGTTCCGCAAAAGGATGACGTGGTATTGTATGACGAATATATTCATGCTTCCATAAGGGATGGGTTAAGACTTAGTAATGCCAAATCATTTAAGTTTCGTCATAACGATCCCTGTCATATAGAAAACCTTATAGGCAGGCACAAACGTGGAGAAGCCGAGGTGTATATAGTGACCGAATCGGTTTTCTCAATGGATGGCGACTGTCCTGACTTTGAAAAGTTTTTGGCTGTTGCCGAAAAGTATGGTTGTAGGTTGGTAATTGATGAGGCTCATGCACTGGGTGTTTTTGGTAACAGGGGTGAAGGTCTTATACAGCAACTAGGTTATGAAAGCAGGGTTTTTGCCCGTATCATGACTTTTGGCAAAGGGCTTGGCTGTCATGGTGCAGCGGTATTGGGGCCAGATGGTTTAAGTGAGTATCTTTTAAACTTTGCGCGTAGTTTTATTTACACTACGGCTTTGCCGCCACACTCACTGGCGGTTATTTATACAGCTTACCAATATCTTGAAAAAAACAGGGAAGCTCAAAATCAGTTAAAACAAAATATAGCCTTCTTTGCCCAGGAAATAAACAGGCTTGGTTTAGCTAAACTGTTTATACCAAGTGATTCGGCTATACATTGTGCTATAGTTTCGGGTAACGATAAGGTTAAAAATATGGCATTGTCACTGCAGCAGGCGGGGTATAACGTAAAGCATATACTGTCGCCCACTGTACCACAGGGACAGGAACGACTAAGGTTCTGCCTGCATAGTTATACCACGCATCAGGAAATAATGCAGGTACTTACTAAGCTCCGGGAGCTTCTTCATCTGTAACGGTTTCCTGTTTCTTACGCTTTTTTCTCGTTCGTTTTTTAAACCAATTGTTGTCTTCCTCGCCAAACAGGTAGGCGTAGGGCATGGTGTCTTCATGCATTTCAAAAAGTTTTTTCAGTATGGCAATGCTCGGGATTATGATAATCATCCCTACAACGCCCCAAATAGCTCCGCCAATTAGTAGTCCCAAAAAGGTAATAAGAGCATTAAGGTTAACATTGCTTCCGGTGATTTTTGGGGTTAGGAAAGCACCTTCCAACATTTGAATAAATGTGAATGATACCAGTATGGCAGCGGGGTAAAAAAAGCTGTCTTTGGTTATTAAGGAAAATAATAAGGGCAGTGTTACCCCTATCCAAGGTCCCAAATAAGGGATGATATTAAGTATCCCTGCCAGTACCCCAAAAAATATGGCATGTTCAATACCAAGGGCAAATAATACCGCAGTGTTAGCAATGGCGAGTATAACCATTACCTTGCCTGCCCCCGATATGTAGGCATACACAATTTTTCTTATTGATGTTAGTTTTTCAAGTAGTTCGTCACTGTCTGATTTCCTGAAAACCTTGGCTACAAAAACTGCAAGGTGATCCCTGTATATCAGCAGGAAGAAAATATAAACAGGCAGTAGTATTATATCGCCCAGCATACTAATAGTAGACCACAGGATTTGGGTGGGTGGCGCTTCTTCAGTCTGTACCATCTCAACAGCTTTTTTAATCTCAAAACCATTTCGCATACCCAGGTCTACCCCCATGTGTTTATCAAACCAGGCATTTGCCTCTATTACAAAGTTATTTACCTTATCGTAGAGGTCTCCCCCTAAATCGTTAGCAAAACCACTTACCTGACTGTAGATAAATAATAATAGGCCTGATATTACAAAAATGAATATCAGCAGGCATATGGCAGCACTTATAGATCGTGGCACTTTTCGGCGTTCCAGCCAGTTGCACGATGAAGTAAGCAACATGGCAATATAGCCTGATATAACCAGCGGAACTAATATCGGCTTAGCCATTACCATAAAGAATATGATAATTATAATAAGCAACGATATATAAACAGACTTTATGTAAGCCGGTATTTTAGCAGTGTTCATATAGGTGAAAACGTGTTAAATTAGGTAGGATATTGTCAAAATTAACTAATATAATAGCGCTGTATTGGTAATGTTTTATTAAAATTACTGTTGTATTTTAGTTAAAACCCTTAAAAAAACGAACTGGCTCGGCGGTGGTATGCTTATTTAATAAATTTGTGATATGGAAAACACCTTTGTAAAAGTTGCATCGTTTCAGTATTCATCTGAAGCGATGATTATTAAAGGGAGGCTGGAAGCCGAAGGTATTGAGGTTTTTATGAAAGATAACAATACCATTGATACAGATCCGTTGGTGAGTAATGCCATAGGTGGGGTAAAGCTATTAGTGCGTCTTGGAGATAAAGAAAGGGCTACAGAAGTTTTACAGGACGTTAGCCGTTATTCGCTTGATGACAAAGGTAAGCCTTTAACCTGCCCAAAGTGCAGCAATCATGAAATTGAACTGGGCACTACTATTAAGGATATAAAATCGCTTTTTGCATTCCTTTTCACTTTTATAGCTGTGGTACTTCCGTTTTACACGAAATACAAATACCGCTGTAACAATTGCGGAAATGAATTTAATTTAGAATGAAACTATTTGTAACCGGTATTGGTACCGATGTGGGGAAAACCATTGCATCTGCCATAATAACCGAATCCCTTGAAGCCGACTACTGGAAGCCTGTACAGGCCGGTGATTTAGACAATTCAGACAGTCATAAAATTGAACGCTATTTAACCAATAACAAAACGGTTATACACCCTAATAGCTATACACTTAATACACCTGCTAGTCCACACCTTGCTGCTCAGATAGACGGTATTACTATTGATTTGGAAAAGATTAAAGAGCCCGCTACCAAAAAACATTTGGTTATTGAAGGTGCCGGGGGGTTACTTGTCCCTTTAAATGATAACGATTCTATTGTAGATTTGATTCAGCCTGATTATAAGGTAATCATAGTGTCAAGACATTACCTAGGGAGTATTAATCATACCCTTTTAACCCTTGAGGTTTTAAAAAGCAGGGGGATAGAGGTCGCCGGAATTATTTTTAACGGAACCGAAGTGCCTTCTACAGAAGAAGTGGTACTTAAACGTACCGGTATAAAAATGATAGGTCGTATTGAGGATGAACCTTACTTTGATAAAAACGTTGTGCTGCAATATGCCGACGATTTTAGGGAAAACCTGAAAAATTTATAACATGAGCATTCAAAATACAAAGGGGCTTACAGAGCGCGACAGCAAACACCTGTGGCACCCTTATACACAACATAAAACCGCTGCAAAACCTATAGGAATTGTAAAAGGCGAAGGAGCCCTTTTGTGGGACGAAAACGGAAAAGAATATATAGATGCTATTGCTTCATGGTGGGTTAATCCTTATGGGCATAGCAATAAGCATGTTGCCGATGCCATTTATAAACAGCTAACATCTTTGGAGCATGTACTGTTTGGTGGTTTTACACACGAACCTGCGGTTGTGCTTTCGGAAAAACTGGTAGAAATACTGCCGAGTAGTCAGAAAAAGATGTTTTTTTCAGATAACGGATCGACAGCTGTGGAAGTAGCTATTAAAGTAGCGCTTCAGTATTATTTCAATAAAGGCGAAAAACGAATCAAGATACTGGCTTTTGAAGAAGCCTTTCACGGTGATACCTTTGCAGCTATGGCGGCAAGTGGTATTTCTTTTTTTACCGAAGCTTTTAAGGGTTCACTTGTAGAGGTGGTTCGGGTTCCTGTACCTGTAAAAGGAGAGGAAGAAAAGAGCCTGGCTAGAATAAAGGAACTTGCGGCTACGGGTGAATATGCGGCATTTATATTTGAGCCATTGGTTCAGGGGGCTGCAGGTATGGTGATGTATGAGCCACAAGCCCTGGACAACCTGATTAAAGTGTGTAAAGAACACGGGGTATTCACCATTGCTGACGAGGTGATGACAGGCTTTGGTAAAACAGGGAAAATATTCGCCTGTGATTATCTTACTGTTGAGCCCGATATGATGTGCCTTTCCAAAGCACTTACTGCCGGTACTATACCTATGGCAATAACTACTTTTACCGAGGAACTTTTTGAAGGTTTTTATGATGACGATATAAACAAGGCTTTATTTCACGGTCATACCTTTACGGCTAACCCAACCGGGTGTGCTGCAGCACTTGCCGGACTGGAACTGTTGCTTACAGATGAGATGAAAGCAAACCTTGTCCGTATTAATGTGAGCCACCGTAATTTTATAGCTGAGATTGAAAAACACCCGAGGGTTATCAATGCCCGGGTGCTTGGTGTTATAATGGCTTTTGAGATTAAGCGTGATGGTAATGAGAGTTACTACGGAGACTTTAGGAATAAGCTCTACAATTTCTTTATTGAAAACGGAGTGATACTTAGACCTGTAGGAAATATTATCTATATACTTCCGCCCTATATAATAAGTAACGAATTACTGGCTAAGGTATATAATGTTGTGAAACAGGCAATAGATGAAATAGTTTAAATGCTTAAGTACAGGTAAAATATATAAACCGGGGTTAATCCTCGGTTTTTTTTATTGTTTGCCTTACTTTTGCAGGCAAATTCTATTATTTTGGCAACACCCGTTTCCATAACTTCCATAGCTTCCCTTTCACCGTTAGGCGATACTGCCCAACAGGTATGGGAAAATTATCTGCAAAAAAGCACTAAAATCCAATATACCCAAATAGGCGGAAAGAGTGTTCCGGCAGCAAAACTTACCGATGAACTTAATGAAAAGATAGCTCAACTGGCCGAGTCAGACCTTAAATACAGGAATCTTGATAAGTCGGTACTGTTTGCTATACTGGCATCGAGGATTGCTTCAAAAGATGCAGGATGGAAGCAGGGAGATGTTTTCGGGATTAATATAGGCTCTTCAAGAGGAGCCACCGAATTATTCGAGAATCACTATAAGGAATTTCTTGAAACGGGTAAAGCTGGGGTTCAGGCTTCACCATCTACCACTTTAGGGAATATCTCATCGTGGGTAGCACACGACCTTAAAAGTACCGGCCCCGATATTTCACATTCCATTACCTGTTCTACAGCCCTGCACGCGCTTCTTAATGGCGTGGCATGGATAAGAGGCGGTATGTCTGATAAGTTTATGGTAGGAGGGAGCGAAGCGCCGCTTACGCCTTTTACTATTGCCCAAATGCAGGCCATGAAAATATATTCTACCCAAAAAGGGGAATATCCCTGCCATGCACTTGATATGGAGAAAGAGGTGAATACTATGGTGCTTGGTGAAGGTGCTGCAATTGCATGCCTTGAGGCAGGTAAAAAAGAAAATGCTCTTGCCTATGTTGAAGGTATAGGATACTCTACAGAGATTTTAAAACACAGTGTTTCCATATCTACTGATGCCGATTGTTTACAGAAGTCTATGCTTATGGCTATAGAGGGTATTGATAAAAGTGAAATTGATGCCGTTGTAATGCATGCGCCGGGAACCATTAAGGGTGATCTTTCTGAACTTAATGCCATAACGAAACTCTTTGGGGATGAGCTACCATTAATTACTACTAATAAATGGAAAATAGGGCATACATTTGGTGCTTCGGGGTTATTAAGCCTTGAGCTTGCCGTGATGATGCTTAACAAACAACAGTTTATAAATGTCCCTTTTACTAAAGATGTTCCTTTTGTTCAGGATAAAAAACTTAAAAAGATATTGGTGAACGCAGTAGGCTTTGGCGGTAATGCGGTTAGTATATTGGTGTCTAAATAAAAAAAGAAACCCCATACTAAGTAGGGGGTTCCTTGCATCCAACTAAAAAATTACTAAACATTACGGGACTAAGAACCCATAATATGCTTTAAAAACTAACCATTTACTTTTTAGTTAGTGGTAGTTGTTTTATATAACCTCTTGTAATTAAAATTCAATTTGTTAAACACAAATAATAAATAATTATTTAGCATTTAAATCGGGGCAAATATACTGATATATAATTATTTATGGTTATAGGTATGAATTTTTGTTTATATTTTAATTAACAAGTATTTTATTTATAATGTAAATACTAATATGCAGGAAACATTGTATAATAAGCAGAAAATAGTGAAAAATGCAAGATAAATAATAGCTTCTTATTTTAATTTTTTGAGAAGTTTTCTATGTTTTTCGTCATAATTTATAGGGAGTTAGGGGCTACTTGTATTAGAGGTGATATCCTACAAAAATAACACCAATGATTACAGGGGGCGTTGCAATCACCGGTGTTGGATTTTTTTAACATAAAATACGGGGGCATGTATTTTATATCATAGGTGTAAAATAGCACCAGTTATTTAGTAATATAAAGCAGGAAATTTTAAAGAACTATTATTTTACCAAACTACACTCGTCGGATTTATTAATCATTTTGTCGAGTTGTATATTACAAATTTAAGAATTAGATACTGGTTTTTAACATAATTTTAATAGACAAAATATAGACAAGAGTATTTTTTTAAATATTTAATTAATTGTTTTTCAAATATTTATGTTTGTCTATATTTTAAATAGTAACAGATATAAGTAAAAAGACGTCTAAATTTCCATAATCACCTTTTCAAAGTCCACATCTTCCTGAATATTCATTTTTTTCTTGATTCTGTATTTTTTGGTAATCACACTTTCATGTGAAATTTGTAGTAGGGATGCGATTTCCTTATTGGTTAAATTCAGTTTTAAAAGGGAACAGAACTCCAAATCGTTTTTCGTGAGATTATCAAACTTCTCTGCAAGTGAATGATTAAAATTAGGGTGTACCTTATTGAAACGGGTTTCAAACTGTTTCCAGTAATCTTTTTGTTTGGTTAATACCTGAAGTTCTTTTCTTACATCGTTTACACTTGTAATTTCATTGCGAAGGCATTTATTGATAATTTCGTTTATACTGTCCTGAATGTTAGCCATCCTAAGGGCGCTTGATGTAAGCTCTCTTTGTTTTTCAGTAATACGTTCTTTTTGGGCAGCATAAATTTCTCTGTCATACTGGCTTTGTTTTTCCAGTAGATTCTTTTCGGCAGCAATAGTTCTAAGAGCTTCTTTTTGTAGTCGGTTTTTAAGTTTGGCCGATCTTAGTATGGTAAGTATTAATATGATAACAATAAGGCTTCCTATAATACTAAGCCAGATTATAATCTTGTTTTTTGTAATTTTTTCTTCAAGTGCTTTGTTGCTGTTAGCCAGGGCTATGTTCTTTTCACGCTGTATTTCATTTTGGAGCTTACCCTGTATTTCATTTAAGGCATTTTCCTTATCCATCTCAGCGATAGAATCTTTAAGGATAATGGTTTCGGTATAATTGTCGGTTGCCTTTTTGTAACTACCGGTAAATTTATAAGTGTCTGCCATCGCCTGTAAGAAATACATTTTGTCTTCCAGATTAATGTTCTTATAGGCATCACTCTCTTTAACCTGGTCTATAACAACTAATGATTTTTTATATTTTTTATTACGGTTAAGATGATTTATATACTCAAGACCTATTCTTATAATATATGGCGAATTTGAGGCGCTAAGGTTTTCCATAGCATATTCGTATGAGGCAAGAGCCTGAGCTTCATTTCCTTCACGTGCTTCTATATGTCCTATTTTAGAATAGGCTACGCCAAGTACTGCTATGTCTTGGTATTCCTTAAGCCATTTAATACTTAAGTTCAGGTTTTCTTTGGCCTCATCCAGCTTATCAAGCTGTATAAGGCTTTCGGCTTTGTTTAGATAAGTGTACGATAGGTTCTTATTATCACCTCTTTTCTTAAATCCGGCAATGCAATCATCATACAGGTCTATAGCAAACTCATAATTGCCCTGTAGCATATAAATATTAGCCAGCTTTTGCTTTATAGGGTACACTTCAGAGTCATCTTTCATGTTCTTGAGAACATCTATTGCTTTAAGAAGACTGTTAATAGCTTTTTGGTTTTCAAATTTCTGGACATAGTTTGAGGCTAGCTCGCCATAAACAATAGCCAGTGTTTTTTCGGTTTGTTTACCTGATTCAAGGACTTTATTTAACTGTTTTATTGATTTATCAAGCTCGCCTAAGTTTCTGTAGCATATGGCTATATTACAAAATGACCTTACCTGTTTGTCAGGGTAATTCTTGTTGTATTCGGCAGCTTTTTTAAAATAGATTATACCCGAATCAAATTTGTTGAGCATGAGGTCTCGTATACCATACAAGTGGTACAAATCGCCAAAAATAGTATCATGGGCTTTAATCCTTTCGGCTTCCTGCATACCTTTTTTAAGGTATACAATAGCACTGTCAGGTTTGGTAAACATGAGTTGTCTACCTTTGGTATTCAGTTCTTTGAAGTTAAACTCTTGTCCGTAACAAAAGGCCGCAATAAGCAGAGTGGCCAAAAGAATTCTTGTTCTCATAGCACTAGGGGAATTTTTACGTTAACATATATTTGTGGGGACTGCTAAGGTACTAAATTTTATTTAACATTTTATTAAGATAATTTAAATTGTGATTAGACTGCCAGTTCATTTAGCTTATCATAAATCAAATTACTCTCAAAACCCTTACGCATCAGGAAATCAAAAAGTTTCTTTTTTTTCTTTTGGATGTTAGTTTCCCTAATGTTATTCCATTGTTTTTCAGCAAGGGAATGAAAAGTTTCAAGGTATTCTCCATCAGGGATTTCTTTTAGGGCTGCCTCAAGGTTAAAGCGTGTAATATCCCTGAGTTTAAGTTCGTTTTTTATACGGATGCGCCCCCAGTTTTTAATCCTGAATTTCCCTCTGGCAAAGCTTTTGGCAAAGCGTTCCTCATTAAGGAAATTATGCTCTATAAGATGTGCAATAATAACATCACACGCCTGCGAAATCATATTCATGCTCTTTAGTTTTTGTAAAACCTCTGCATGGCAGCGATCTTGGTAGGCACAGTATTGCTCCAGTTTTCGTTTGGCTTCTTCAACAGTATAGGTTTTGTGCATAAATAAAGAATGAGGCTAGTGTTTAAAGGTAAAAAATAATCCCATTCTTGCCGAACGGGATTACTATTTTTATGCTGGTATATTAAGCTTTTTGTGTGTTCGCTTAACAGCTTGTTCGTTTTTGTAATCAATCCAGGCCTGCCCTTTGTATCGTCGCATAAAGTTATCATAATGCCTCATTACAAATATGTTGTAAACAGCTTTAGACAGGTTGCTTATTTTTCTAGGCAATGCCCTTAGGCTCATGGAAAATCCCGGAGTTACATATTTCATATAATGCCAGTAACCCTCCGGCATATACAACATTTCTCCGTGTTCAAGGTTTGCTACCAGTCCCTTAGCGTGTTTTAATGCGGGCCATTTTTCAAGATCAGGATTGTCAAAATCGATATCTTCCCTTGAAATTAATGAGTGCGGCACTTTGTACAGGTAAGGGGTTTGATTTGGAGCAAAAAGAATACATCTTTTTTTACCATGAAAATGGAAGTGCAGTATATTAGAATAATCAATATCGTAATGGATAAACACTTTTGAGTTCTCTCCGCCAAAAAACAGCATTGGTAACTGCTTTATAAGTTTTAAGCCTAAATCAGGCCATTTAAAGTCTTTTTGAAGCGAAGGGACTTCCTTCATTAGGTTATATAGGAATATACGATAGTTTGTTGGTTTTGACTGAAGGAGGTCTATATATTCAGACATTTTCATTTCGGCATGTGCTTCATTAAATCCGTCTTCATGAGAAACCGGACGATCGTCATACAGTGGTACAGTCTTATCTCCGGCTAAATCCTTAATATAATTCAGTCTCCATTTTTCGTAAGCGGGCCAATCCTGAGTTAATTGTTCAATTACTACAGGTTTTTGCTTTTTTACGTAGTTATTGTAAAAATCTTCTTTAGAGATAGTTTTTACACGTTCTATTTCAGTTAGGTGTAAAGGCATAAATAATGCTGAAGTTAAATGCAGGGCAAAATTACTAAAGCGTTATCAAAATGTAAAATATAGCTGTGCAAATAATTTATAAAAAAAAGGTTAAATATTGAAAAAGCAGTCACTTAGGACTGCTTTTTTTAACCTTCTGTTACATTATAACGGCTTATCTTTTTATTATAACAAACTCGTTACGTCTGTTCTTAGCGTGCTCTTCTTCAGTACAGTTGTCACCACATTTTACTTTAGGCATGGTTTCTCCATAACCTTTTCCGGTTATTCTTTCTCTGGATATACCCTGTGACACAACATACTGCATTACAGATTTTGCTCTTTGTTCAGATAACTTCATATTGTACTCATCACTACCTCGGCTATCGGTGTGTGCCTGTGCTTCGATAACCATTTCCGGGTATGACTTCATTACATCTACAAGTTTATTTAGTTCAAAGGCTGCCTGAGGTGTAATGTTACTTTTGTCATACTCAAAATAAATACTGTTTAGTACTACCCTGTCGCCTACAATAAGGTCATCCAGTGGTTCAAGATCGGCCATAACGACAACTTCGCCACCATGTTTTTTCTCAGCCGGGAAGTTGTCGGTCTTGTAGCCCTCAATTGACGCTTGTACTGTGTAATCAGTGTCACAGTCTACACTGTAGGTAACCTTACCGTTTGCATCGGCTGTTCTGGTTTCGATTACATTATTTCTGTCGTCAAGTATAGCTACTTTTCCTGCCGGAATAATTTTTCCGGTTTTTTTGTCCCTAACGGTAACTATAACCTCCACACCACAAATAGGAGTAGCCATGTAAAGGTTATCTGTCCCTAAACGGTTACTGGCAAAAAAACCAACGTTTTGTGAAGCATTATAGGTAAATGAGAAGTCATCTTTAGGGGTGTTAATAGGATACCCCAGATTAATAGCTTCGCCATCACCGTTCAAGTCTATCATATACACGTCATAACCACCAAAGCCTTTGCGTCCTTCTGAAGAGAAGAAAAGTTTGTTGTCTGACGTTATATAAGGGAAGCTTTCTCTTCCTTCTGTATTTACTTTTGGGCCCAGATTTTCCGGTTTTCCATATGAGTTAAGACCTTTAATGTCTACTTTCCAGATGTCGGTTTCGCCCATAGAGCCTGTTCTGTTTGAAGAGAAATAGAGGGTTTTACCATCGGCGCTAACAGATGGGTTGGCAGATGACCAACGCTTGTCGTTAAGAGGTAGAGCCTCTACGTTGCCCCATTTTCCGTTTACTTTAGTAGCCTTAAAGATGTAAAGTAATCCGGTTTGCTGACCGTTGTCTTTCTCAAATTTTCCTTCTTTAAAACTTTCGCTGGCAAAATACATTGTGTTACCGTCGGCAGTTATAGTTGCAGGACCGTCGTGCCATTTACTGTTTATCTCAGTAACCGGTTCTGGGCTGCTAAATTTACCGTCTCCCTGATAGGTAGCTACATATAAATCCAGATATGGCTCTTCATTACGGCCATATTTTCTGCGAACGGTGTTACGTGTACTGGTAAAGTAAAAAGACTTATCGTCGTTTAGTACAGCGCCAAAATCAGTATATTTTTTATCGCTGATATTCAGATACTGCTCATCAAAAAGCTTGGTTTGGCTTTTTAGTTTAGGCAGGTAATCAGGGTCTTTCATGAATATGATTGCTCTTTGATCTTTAGGAGCCATTTTAGCAAAAGTGAGCATTTGTGCATTAGCTTCCTCATACTTGCCTTCTGCTTTTAGCATTTGCGCATAGTGATAATAAATCTCAGAGTCCTGCTTTGATTTAACAGCTTTCTCATACCATTTAATAGCTTCCTTGCTGTTAAACATGTTGTAGTAGCTCTCGGCAAGCTGCCTGTAAACATAAGGATCTTTTTTATTGGTCAGCTTCATGTATTCGTCGGCAGCGTCAATGTATTCAAAACGGTTGAATAGTTTATCTGCTTTTTCTGTGTCTTTATTTTGTGCCATGGCAAACTGCGCTGCAAGCATAAAACTTAAACTGATATATAGGTTCTTCATCTTTCGTGGTCGCTT